>NZ_JBHYMK010000008.1:47285-177147 GCF_042743065.1 Streptomyces sp. NPDC058872 | reverse complement strand
CCCCACCGGTGACCGGTGGGGCGCCCTCCGTCGTACCGGCGGCCGGCCGACCGCGGGGCACGCCCGGTCCGGCCCGCGGGTTCCGGCGCGGTCGTCAGGCGCCGGACCAGTCGGGCCTCGCCCGGCGCAGTTCCAGCCCGTCGAGGAGCAGGTCGAGGCCGATGAGGAACTCATCGGCGTAGGAGTAGTCGGGCAGGGCGACGTGGCGGGCCACCAACTCGGCGAGGTGCGGAAACTCCCCGGCGGGCGCCTGGTCGATGAGCGCCTCGGCCATGTCCCCGATGTCGTCGCCGGCGGCCTCGAAGGGAAGGGCGGCCTCCTGCAGGGCGAAGCCGTACACGTAGCTGTCCAGCAGGGAGAACGCATGGGCCGCACCCGCGACGGAGAAGCCGCCGGCGCGCAGGCTGCCGATGACCGCGTCGTGGTGGCGCAGCGTCCTGTGGCCGGGGTTGGAGCGTGAGTCCAGCAGCCCGATGGCCCAGGGGTGGCGGCTGAGGGCGTTGCGCATCGAGACCGCCCGCTGCCGCATGGCGGCCTTCCAGTCGAGTGCGTCCGACGGGAGGCCGACCTCGCCGAAGACCTCGTCGACCATGCCGTCGAGGATCGCGTCCTTGTTGGCCACGTGGTGGTAGAGGGACATGGCCTCGACGCCGAGGCGTTCGGCGAGCTTGCGCATGGTGAGCGAGCCGACGCCCGCCTCGTCGGCCAGGGCGACCGCCTCCCTGAGGACGGTGTCCCTGGTCAGCGGCTCGCCACGGCGGTGCATCGATGCCCGGGCCCGATCTTCGGCCAACGGTCTTCTCCTTGCTCGGCTGCTTGACACCCCTTGACCACCTTACTTCGTAAGGTAGCCTTACGGAGTAAGGTGCCTTACGGCGTAAGGATCGACGGCGGAGCAGGATCGGAGGCGGGCGGCATGGAGTCGAACGACGCGGAGGTCACCCGTGCGACGGGCACGGGGAAGAAGCTGTGCGTCATCGGCGCCTCGGGAAAGCTGGGGCGCTACATGGTGCGGCACGCACTGGACCGGGGCTACGAGGTGGTGGGCGTGTGCAGGGAGCAGAGCGTGCCCAAGCTCGCCGAGTTCGACGGCCGGATCACGATCGTCCCCGGGGCGACCGACGACCGCGCGGTCGTCGCGCGGGCCGTCGAGGGGTGCGACGCGGTGCTCACCGTGCTGGTCCCCTGGGGAATGAAGCACTACTCCTCCGGCACCGCGCAGGCGGTACTGGACCTCGCCCCTTCCGGCGCGCGCCTGGTCTTCTCCTGCGGTTGGCACATCACCCGTGACGGGAAGGACGCGTATCCGCTCCACTTCAGGGTGCTGGTGAAGGTCACCACCGCACTGGCGAAGCTCGTCAGGGCCGTGGACGTGGACGACCAGGTCGAGGCGTGCCGCAGGATCTTCGCGAGCGACACCCGTTGGACCGTGGTGCGCGGCAGCGACCTGGAGGAGGGCGGGAGCCAGGGGCTGCCGGTGTGGAGCCGACACGTGGGGGACCCCGTCCTGGCGAGCAATCGGACCCGGCGGACCGACTTCGCCCTGTTCATGGTCACGGCGGCCGAGGACGACGCACTCGTCCGGGAAGCGCCGGCGATCGTGGGTCGACTCACCCCTTCCGCCCTCGCCCACGCACCCGCGGGGGGCCTCGAACACCCCTGACCGGGGGCGCCCGTCGTGCCGGAACCCCGGACCGGTCGGTCCGGGGTTCCGGCACGAGCGCGGCGCCGACCGCACGGGGCGGGCACGGTCCGGGGTATTGACGCCCCACCGATCACCGCCGTACCTTCCTGCCAACCCGATAGGAAACTTTCCTAACAGATCAATCGGCAGGTGGATCCGACATGGCGGGCACGATCCCGGGAACACCCGGCACACCACGGGTCCTGCGGGCCATGAACGACCGCGCCGCACTGGACCTGCTCCTGGAGCACGGCCCCCTCTCGCGCACCAGGATCGGCAAGCTCACCGGCCTGTCCAAGCCGACCGCCTCCCAGTTGCTCGCCCGGCTCGAAGCGGCCGGACTGGTCGTCGCCACCGGCACCACCGAAGGCCGACCCGGCCCCAGCGCCCAGCTGTACGCGGTGAACGCACGTGCCGCGTACGCCGCCGGACTCGACGTCAACCAGCACCGCATCCACGCCGCCGTCGCCGACGTCACGGGGGCGATCGTCGGCGAGTTCGAGCTGCCGACCCCCGGCCGCGCCGCCTCCGGCGTCGTCCGCCACGTCACCGACGCCCTCGACGGAGCCGTCGAGACGGCCGGGGTCACCCGCGCGGACGTGCGTCGCCTGGTCATCGGCACCCCCGGCGCGTTCGACCCGGCCACCGGACGCCTGCGGTACGCCTCCCACCTGCCCGGCTGGCACTCCCCCACCCTCCTGGAAGAGCTGGCCGCCGTCCTGCCCATGCCGTTCGAGTACGAGAACGACGTCAACCTCGCGGCCATCGCCGAACAGCGCCTGGGCGCCGCCCGCGGCCACTCCGACTTCGCCCTGCTGTGGAACGAGGGCGGACTCGGTGCCGCGCTCGTCCTCGGTGGGCGCCTGCACCGGGGCTTCACCGGCGGCGCCGGCGAAGTCGGCTTCCTGCCGGTGCCCGGCACCCCGCTCGTCCGCCAGGTCGCCAAGGCCAACTCCGGCGGCTACCAGGAACTCGCCGGCGTCCAGGCCGTGGCCCGGATCGCCCGCACCGCCGGCATCCGGGCCCCGGAACAGCCACACGTGCGGGTCGCGACCGAGCTGCTGTCCCGGGCCGCCTCCGCCCACGGGGACGACCCCCGGTACGCGGAGCTGCTCGACCGCTACGCCGAGCGCGTCGCGACCGGGTTGGCCGCCGTCGTCGCCGTCCTCGACCCCGAACTGATCGTGCTGTCCGGTGCCGTCCTCGTCGCCGGCAGCGAAGCACTGCGCTCCCGGGTGCAGGCCCAACTCGCCGACCTCGCCGCGTCCCGGCCCCGGCTCGTCCTGACCACCGTCCCCGACCGGCCGGTGCTGCGCGGGGCCCTCGAAAGCGCCCTCGCCACCACCCGCGACGAGGTCTTCGACACCTCGCGCTGATCCATCGCCCGCCCCCTTCCCCCGCACTCACTCCGCCACAGGGAGAACACGTCATGCCCGCACGCCCCCGCAGAACTGCCGCCGCGCTCGCCGCCGGCGCCTCGATAGCGCTCTTCGCCTCCGCCTGCACCGGCTCCGCGAACAACACGGCCTCCGACGACCCGAAGGCCGAAACCACCCTCACCTTCTGGCACGGCTGGTCGGCTCCCGCCGAGGTCAAGGCGATCGACGAGAACGTCGCCCGCTTCGAGAAGGCCCACCCGAACATCAAGGTGAAGGTGGTCGGCAACATCAACGACGACAAGCTCGGGCAGGCCCTGCGCGCGGGCGGTTCGAACGGCCCGGACGTCGTCTCCTCGTTCACCACGGCCAACGTCGGCAAGTTCTGCGCCTCGGGTGCGCTCGCCGACCTCCGGCCCTTCATCGAGAAGTCGAAGCTCGACCTGGACAAGACCTTCCCGAAGGTCCTCCAGGACTACACCCAGTTCGAGGGCAAGCGCTGCGCGCTGCCGCTGCTGTCCGACGCGTACGGGCTCTACTACAACAAGGACGCCTTCAAGGCGGCCGGCCTCGACCCCGAGGCCCCGCCGAAGACCTGGTCCCAGTTCACCGAGGTCGCCAAGAAGCTGACGAAGGCCAAGGGCGACTCGTACGAGCAGCTCGGCTTCATGCCGAACTACCTCGGCTACGAGACGGTCGTCTCGCACTACATGTCGCAGTGGAACCACGGCGGCTACTTCGACGCGAACGGCACGTCGAACGTCGCGGCGGACCCGGCGTTCGCCGAGATGATCACGTACCAGAAGTCGCTGGTCGACGCCCTCGGCGGCTTCCAGAAGCTGGACAAGTACCGCACCACCTTCGGCGACGAATGGGGCGCCAAGCACCCCTTCCACACCGGTCAGGTCGCCATGCAGCTCGACGGCGAGTGGCGACTCAACTTCCTCAAGGAGGCCGGGGTCGGCTTCGAGGTCGGCGTCGCGCCGCTGCCGGTCGCCGACGACGAGGCGTCCGAGTACGGCAAGGGCTACCTCTCCGGCACCATCATGGGCATCGCGCCGCAGAGCAAGAAGCAGAACGCCGCCTGGGAGCTGGTCAAGTACATGACCACGGACACCGACGCCGTGGTCGGCTTCGCCAACGCCATCGGAAACGTGCCCTCGACCTTCGAGTCCCTGAAGTCCCCGAAGCTGGCCTTCGACGAGCGCTTCACGACCTTCCTGGACATCGCCCGGCACCCCAAGTCCACCACCTCGGACGGTGCGGTCAACGGCGCCGCCTACCAGGAGACCCTCTCCGACTTCGCCAGGAAGTACGAGAAGGGCGAGGTCACCGACCTCAAGAAGGGGCTCGCGGAGACCGCGGCCCAGATCGACCGCGACATCGCCGCGGCGAAGTGACGGCCGGTTCCCCGCCCATGAGCACGGACACCATGCCCGCGCGGGAGGCGACGGCCCCGGTCGCCGCCTCCCCGGAGGGGCGCAACACCCTGCGGTCGAAGCGCCGGCGCGACGCGCTGCGCACCGCGCTGTTCATGTCGCCCTGGTTGATCGGGTTCGGCTTCTTCTTCGCCTATCCACTGATCTCCACGCTGTACTTCTCGTTCATGCGCTACGACGGCCTCAACGCGCCGGCCTGGCGCGGCCTGGAGAACTGGACCTACGTCTTCTCCGACCTTCCGAAGTTCTGGCCGGCCATGCAGAACACCCTCTGGCTCGCCGTCGTCATGGTCTCCTGCCGGGTGCTCTTCGGCCTCGGCGTCGGCATGCTGATCACCAAGATCAAAACCGGCGCCGGCGTCTTCCGGACCCTCTTCTACCTGCCCTACCTCGCCCCGCCGGTGGCCGCCACCCTGGCCTTCGTCTTCCTGCTCAACCCCGGCACCGGGCCGGTCAACTCGCTCCTGGAGGCGGTCGGCATCCCCGCACCCTCCTGGTTCAACGACGCGGACTGGGCCAAGCCCGCCCTGACCGTCCTCGCCGTGTGGGGCGTCGGCGACCTCATGGTCATCTTCATGGCGGCCCTGCTCGACGTGCCGAAGGAACAGTACGAGGCCGCCGAACTGGACGGCGCCTCACCGTGGCAGCGGTTCCGCTACATCACCCTGCCGAACATCTCGCCGATCGTGCTCTTCGCGGTCGTGACCGGAATCATCGGCGCGATGCAGTACTACACGCAGCCGATCGTGGCCTCCAAGGTCGCCTCGGGCGTGATGGGCGGGTCCGGCGTGACCTTCCAGCCCGGCTACCCGGACGACTCCACCCTGACGCTCCCCCAGCTCGTCTACAGCCTCGGCTTCAGCCAGTTCAACTACGGCGCGGCCTGCGTGGTGGCGCTGGTCCTCTTCGCCCTCTCCATGGCCTTCACCGCGCTGCTGATGCGGCGGCGCGGCGGCCTGATCGGCTCGGGTGACTGAACCATGACGACGCTTCCCGTCTCCTCCCCCGCCGCGCGGACCGCCCGCCGAAGGGCGCTGCTGCACTGGATCGGCGTGCACGCGCTCGGCGTGGCCGCCGCCCTGTTCTTCGTGCTCCCGTTCGTCTTCGTGCTGCTGACGTCCCTGATGAGCGACGCACAGGCGTTGACCCGGGACCTGACGCCGAACTCCTGGCACTGGGAGAACTACGCCAAGGTCTTCGAGACCCCGGGCTTCCTCACCTGGTGGCGGAACTCCCTGCTGTACGCGGGGCTCGGCACCCTCCTCGTCGTGGTGTCGTCCGTCCCCGTGGCGTACGCGCTGGCGAAGTTCCGCTTCCGCGGCCGGCACCTGTCGCTGCTGCTCGTGATCTCGATGATGATGCTGCCGCCACAGGTCGTGATCATCCCGATGTACCTGTTCTGGGCCAAGCAGATGGACCTCTCCGGCACCCTGTGGCCGCTGATCGTGCCGATGGCCTTCGGCGACGCCTTCGCCATCTTCCTGCTGCGCCAGTTCCTGCTGACGATCCCGAACGAGTACGTCGAAGCCGCGAAGATCGACGGATGCGGCGAACTCCGCACCCTGATCAAGGTCGTGCTCCCGATGGCCAAGCCGGGCATCGCCGCGGTGGCCCTGTTCCAGTTCTTCTACTGCTGGAACGACTACTTCGGGCCGCAGATCTACGCCTCCGAGAACCCCGCCGCCTGGACGCTCAGTTACGGCCTGGAGTCCTTCAAGGGCGCACACCACACCGACTGGAATCTGACCATGGCCGCGACCGTCCTGGTCATGGCCCCCGTGATCCTCGTGTTCTTCTTCGCGCAGAAGGCGTTCGTCGAAGGTGTCACACTGACCGGAGTGAAGGGCTGACGCACACATGAAGCTCGCTGTCGTGGGGGGCGGTTCCACCTACACCCCCGAACTCATCGACGGATTCGCGCGCCTGCGCGACACCCTGCCCGTCACCGAACTCGTCCTCGTCGACCCGGCCGCCGAACGCCTCGAACTCGTCGGCGGACTGGCCCGTCGGATCTTCGCCAAACAGGGCCACGACGGAAGGATCGTCACCACCGCCGACCTCGACGCCGGGGTCGCCGACGCCGATGCCGTCCTGCTCCAACTGCGGGTCGGCGGGCAGGCCGCCCGGCAGCAGGACGAGAGCTGGCCGCTGGAGTGCGGCTGCGTCGGCCAGGAGACCACCGGTGCCGGCGGCCTCGCCAAGGCGCTGCGGACCGTCCCGGTCGTCCTCGACATCGCCGAGCGGGTCCGGCGCACCAATCCGAACGCCTGGATCATCGACTTCACCAACCCCGTGGGCATCGTCACCCGCGCACTGCTCCGGGCCGGCCACAAGGCCGTCGGCCTGTGCAACGTGGCCATCGGCTTCCAGCGGAAGTTCGCCAAGCTCCTCGACGCGGCCCCGTCCGAGGTCCACCTCGACCACATCGGCCTCAACCACCTGACCTGGGAGCGGGCGGTCCGGATCGGGGGCCCCGAGGGCGAGGACCGGCTGCCCGGGCTGCTCGCCGAGCACGGCGACGCGATCGCCGCGGACCTCCACCTGCCGCGCCCCCTCCTGGACCGGCTCGGCGTCGTCCCCTCGTACTACCTGCGGTACTTCTACGCGCACGACGAGGTGGTGAGGGAACTCGGCACGAAGCCCTCGCGGGCCGCCGAGGTCGCCGCGATGGAGCGCGAGCTCCTGGAGATGTACGGCGACCCGGCCCTCGACGAGAAGCCGGCCCTGCTCGCCCGGCGCGGCGGCGCCTTCTACTCGGAGGCGGCCGTGGACCTCGCGGCCTCGCTGCTCGGCGGGGGCGGTTCCGCACACCAGGTGGTGAACACGTACAACAACGGCACGCTGCCGTTCCTCCCGGACGACGCCGTCATCGAGACGCAGGCCGCGGTCGGCGCCCATGGTGCCGCGCCGCTGCCGGTCGCACCGGTGGACCCGCTGTACGCCGGCCTGATCGCCCACGTCACGGCCTACGAGGACCTCGCGCTGCAGGCGGCGCTGCACGGTGGTCGCGAGCGGGTGTTCAAGGCGCTGCTCGCGCACCCGCTGGTCGGCCAGTACGACTCCGCCGAGGGCCTCACGGACCGGCTGATCGCGCACAACCGGGAGCACCTCGCGTGGGCATGAACCGGAGCGATGTGCTCCTTGCGGTCGACGCGGGGAACAGCAAGACCGACGTCGCGCTGCTCTCCCGGGACGGGACCGTCCTGGGATCGGCACGCGGCGGCGGGTTCCAGCCCCCCGTGGTGGGGGTGGGGACGGCGGTCGACGGGCTCGCGGAGATCGTCGGGCGGGCGTGCGCCGATGCCGCGGTCCCCACGGCGTTCGCCCACGTCACGGCCTGTCTCGCCAATGCCGACCTGCCCGTCGAGGAGGCCGCGCTCACGGCCGAGCTGCTCGACCGGGGCTGGAGTCGGGACGTGCGGGTGCACAACGACACCTTCGCCGTCCTGCGGGCCGGGCTCGACGAGCCGCACGGTGTGGCGGTGGTGTGCGGGGCCGGCATCAACTGCGTCGGCATGACCGCGGACGGACGGACCGCCCGCTTCCCGGCGATCGGGAAGCTGTCCGGGGACTGGGGAGGCGGCAGCGGTCTGGCCGAGGAGGCGCTGTGGTTCGCGGCGCGCGCCGAGGACGGGCGCGGCGAGCCGACGGAGCTGGCGCGTGCGCTGCCCGCGCACTTCGGCCTGGAGACGATGTACGCGCTGATCGAAGCGCTGCACCTGGGTCGGGTGCCGTGGGAGCGGCGGCACGAGCTGACGCCCGTGCTGTTCCGGGTGGGTGCGGCGGGTGACGCGGTCGCACGGTCGCTGGTGCACCGACTGGCCGAGGAGGTCGTCGCACTGTCCTCGGTCGCGCTCGCCCGGCTGGGGCTGCTCGACGAGGAGGCACCGGTGATGCTGGGCGGCAGCGTGCTCGCGGCGCGCCACCCGCAGTTGGAGGGACGGATCCGCGAACTGCTCGCGGTACGGGCGCCGAAGGCCCTGATCGGGTTCGTGACGGCGCCGCCGGTGCTCGGAGCGGGCTTGTTGGCGCTGGACGAGGTGGCGGCCGGTCCGGCTGCCGCGGCCCGGCTGCGGGAGCGGTACGGGGCCTGAGCGGGGACCGCGGGCACGGACGGGTCGCGCACCGTGCCGGTGGACCGGGGGCGGGGTCCGGGGGGCCGGACCCCGCGGGCCCGGCTGCGGGGCGTTCCGTCGTGGTGACGGGGCGCCCCGCAGCTCCGTTCGTCCCCGTGGACCGTGTGTGCCGAGGAACCAATTCCGGCCGCCCGACGTGTTCAAGACAGGGGGCTGGTCTGCTGCCGCGCCGGGGGGATGCGGCACGATAGGCACAAGATCCAGTCAATCCCGGTGTGCGGACGGTCCACTGCGGCCATACTGCTGGCCGGGTGGTCCACCACCGGAACCGGACGGACCGGCCCCGGCCGGAAGGACCGACGTCAGCGACCGAGGGGGAGGTCAAGTGACACACCCGCCGAACGCGCCCACCGCCCCGGCGGCAGGGAGCACGGCGCCGGTGCCCGCGCACCCGGGCGCCCTGCCCGCGCAGCCGTCGCGCCCACCCGTCGCTCCCCCGCCCGCGGGGCGCGGTGCCTGGGCCACGGGTCGGGAGCGACTGCGGGAAGCCACGACGACCGAACCGGGCCGGCTCCAGGTGCTCGGTGCCGTACTGGCGCTGCTCGTGGTCGCGTTCGGGGCGATCACCGCCCTGGAGGTCACCGACCGTGCCGCCGCCGCGGAGGACGTGGTCAGTCGCAGCCAACCGCTGAGCGCCGACGCGGCGGCCATCTACCGCTCCCTCGCCGACGCCGACACCACCGCGGCCAGCGGCTTCCTCGCGGGCGGCCTGGAGCCGGCGGACTCCCGCGAGCGGTACGCAAAGGACATCACCACCGCCTCCCGGCTCCTCATCAAGGCCGCTGCGAACACCGACGGTTCGTCGGAGTCGGCACGCGAGATCGCCGCCCTCAACGAGCAGTTGCCCCGCTACACCGGGCTGATCGAGCGCGCCCGGGCCGCCAACCGGCAGGGGCTGCCCCTGGGCGGCGCCTATCTGCGGTACGCCAACCAGCAGATGGCCACCGAACTGCTGCCCGCCGCCGAGCGGCTCTACGCGGCGGAGACCGAGCGGCTCCAGGAGGACGACGCGTCCGCCCGCACCTGGCCGTTCCTCTCGCTGGCGGTCGGCCTGCTCGCCCTCGGCGCCCTCCTCTGGGTCCAGCGCCGGACCTACGTGCGGACCAACCGGGTCTTCAACCACGGGCTGCTCGCCGCCACCGCCGCCACCGTCGCCGCCCTGCTCTGGCTCCTCGGCTCGCACGCGCTCGCGCGCGGCAGCCTGGAGAGCGCCCGGGTGCACGGCCAGGAGTCCCTCCAGGTCCTCAACACCGCCCGGATCAGTTCGCTCACGGCCCGCGCCAACGAGAACCTGACCCTGGTCGCCCGTGGCGCCGTGCTCACCCCGGACGGCAAGAGCGACAAGTACGAGGCCGAGTACACGGCGAGCATGGGCACCCTGACCACCGCACTCGCCGCGGCGCGCACCTGGGCCGACGACGACGCCGGGCGCGACCCGGTCGACGAGTCCACCGCCCGCGTGACCGAGTGGCGGGAGCGCCACAAGGCGGCCCGCGCGGACGACGAGGCGGGCGACTACGAGGGGGCCCTGCACAGGATCATCGGCAGCGGGCAGACCACGGAGCAGTCCTTCGACCAGATCGACACGGCCCTGGAGCGGGCCCTCGCGCACGAACAGACCGAGTTCACCCGCTCCGCCGGGGACGCCAGGGACGCGCTGGCGGCACTGCCGCTGGGCGTGGCGGTCCTCGGGGTCCTGGGGGCGGCGGGCGCCGTGCTCGGCATCAACCGCAGACTGTCGGAGTACCGGTGAGAGGGGGCGGGATGCCGAGCGGCAGGGACCCGCTGGTACGGCGGACGGCCCGGCGGCTGAGGGGCTGGGGCGGGGTGGCGTGCATGGCCGTGGCCTGCGGCCTCACCGCCTCGCTCACCGTGTTGCCGCTCGCGCGCGAAGGGGACGGCCCGACCGTCCCGCCCGCAACGTCCGGCGTGGGCACCGGCGTGCAGGTCAAGGCGGACAGCTGTGAGCACCCCGAGGCGTCCCTCCCGCCCTCTTCCGCGGACGGCCCCTCGGTCCGGGCGATCAAGGACCGCGGGAAGCTGATCGTCGGCGTCGACCAGTCCAGCTACCGCTGGGGCTACCGGAATCCCGAGAAGGGCGTCCTGGAGGGCTTCGACATCACGCTGGCGCGGGCCATCGCCAAGGACCTCCTCGGCGACCCGGACGCGATCATCTTCCGCGCGATACCCACCAACCAGCGGATCGCGGCGCTGAACAGCGGCAAGGTCGACCTGGTCGTGCGCACCATGACGATCAACTGCAGGCGGATCGAGCAGGTCGCCTTCTCCACCGCCTACTTCCAGGCCGGTCAGCAGGTCCTGGCGCCCAAGCGGTCCACCGACATCACCGGTTACGACTCCTCGCTGCGCGGCAAGCGGATCTGCACCGCCGAGGGCTCCACGGCCCACGACGCCCTGGAGGAGAACTCCTTCGGCGCGATCTTCAAGGACGAGGCCGACGGCACCAAGGACGACAAGGACCTGTTGACCGTTCCCAACCAGCTGGACTGCCTGGTCCGGCTGCAGATGGGCGAGGTCGACGCGGTGGTCACCGACAACGCGCTGGCGGCCGGCCAGGCCGCCCAGGACCCGGCGGTCGAACTCAAGGGCCGTCCGTTCACCGAGGAGTACTACGGGGTGGCGGCCAAGCTGGGCAACGACGACTTGGTGCGCCGGGTGAACCAGGTCCTGGTGGGGTACCGGCAGGGGCCCTGGCAGGCGGCGTACAAGACCTGGCTGGAGAAGGACCTGCCGGGGATAACGGGACCACCCGCCCCCCTGTACAAGTAAGGCCCGCACACGGAGACGAAGAGGTGATCGATGGGCGTCACGGGACCTCCTGGGCCGGCGATGGACCGGGACGAGGTGGACCGTGCGCTGGCGCGGCTCGACGCCGAGCACAAGGCGATCGAGGACTCGCTCCTCGCGCTCCAGGACCACGCGGGCCGCAGGCTGCTCGAAGGCGCCGAGTTGACCGGTGTCACCCGGGACCGCTGGGCGGCCGCCGAGCGGACCATCAGCCTGCTCTGGAACTGCTTCGACGCGTACACCGATGCCCTGCGGGACGTCCGTGAGGTGCGGGCGCGGCGCCGCTGGCCCGGCCGGGAGGAGCTCGTGGAGCTCACCGACCGGCTGCGCGGGGACACCGTGGTCGTCCCGGGCGGGGCAGCCGAAGGGGCGCTGCTGACCGAACGGTTCAGCCTGGCGGGGCTGGTCCGGCGGATGAACGAGCTGTACGCCTCCTCGCTCGACCTGGTGGTCACGGCCGATGCCGTCTGGTCGGCGCTGCCGGCCAGGATCGACCTGCTCGCCGCCGAGTTGGGCCGGACCCGCTCGCTGGCGCACTCCGTCGGCGTGCGGCCCGGAGAACACCCGGCGGGCGACGAGTTGGAGGAGATCACCGCCGAGCTGACCGCGCTGCGGGCACAGGTCGTGACCGATCCGCTGGCGTTCTGGCGTCCGGCGGCGGGGAGTTCGGCCCCCGGCGGGGGCCGGCCGGACACCGAGCGGTACGACCGGGCCGCCCTGGCGCTGGAGGACGTGCGGCGGGAGATCGAGGCAGTGCTCGCGGTGCGGCAGGACTCCGAGGAGCGGTTGTTGCGGTTGCGCGACGTGCTGTCGCGGGCCGACCGGACGCTGGCCGAGGCGCGGTCGGCCCGCGGCGAGGTCCTCGCGAAGATCGCCGCCTCCGAGGTGCCGGCCGTCAGCGGTCCGCCGATCGTGCTCCAGGAGCAACTGGCGACGGCCGCCGAGTACCGCAGGCACGCCCAGTGGCACCGGCTCTCCCCGCTCCTGGAGGCGCTGGAGCGGGAGGCGGAGGACGAGCTGCTGCGGGCCCGCGCGTCGTTGACGGCGGTCACCGCGCCGCTCGCGGTCCGGGCCGAACTGCGCGGTCGGCTGGACGCCTACAAGGCGAAGGCGGCGCGGCTCGGGGCGGCGGAGGATCCGCTGCTCGTCGAGCGGTACGACGCGGCGCGCCGGATGTTGTGGAGCGCGCCGTGCGACCTGAGGGTCGCGGAGCAGACGGTGCTGCGCTATCAACGGGCGGTGGCGGACGTGTTGTCCGGACCGCGGGACGCGGGAGGGCGAGAGTGGTGAGCGGGGAGACGGGCGCGGGGAGCTGTCAGCGCCCCGGGTGCGGCGGGTCGTACGAGGACATGGGGGGTGGGCAGCTGTACTGCGACACCTGCGGCCTCGCCCCGGTCGTCGCGCCCGGCGGGCTGATCGGGTCGACGCCGACGGGGGTGGCCGCGGCCGGGAAGGGGGCGGCCGTGGGCAGCCCGGACTCCGCTTCCTCGCGGAGCGGTTCGCGCGCCTCGTCCCGGTCCTCCACCTCCCGCCGTTCGGTCTCCGGCCGGCTCTCGCGCTCGCTCTCCGGCCTGTCCGCGGCCCGCTCGGTGTCGGTGCGCAGCTCCGGCTCCTCGAGCGGGCAGTCGGCCCGGAACCGGCTGGGTGCGGGACTGGTGGCGATACCCGAGGTGCCCCGCCCCGACCCGCGGGCCGCGGTGATGGAGAACGCCGAAGTGCCCGAGCGGAAGCGTTTCTGCTCGCGTTCCGACTGCGGGGCCCCGGTGGGCCGCTCACGGGGCGACCGACCGGGCCGCACGGAGGGCTTCTGCACCAGCTGCGGACACCCGTACTCCTTCGTGCCGAAGCTGCGCGCCGGGGACATCGTGCACGGTCAGTACGAGGTCGCGGGCTGTCTGGCGCACGGTGGGCTCGGCTGGATCTACCTCGCCGTCGACCGGGCGGTCGCCGACCGCTGGGTGGTCCTCAAGGGCCTGCTCGACACCGGTGACCAGGACGCCATGGCCGCGGCGATCTCCGAGCGCCGCTTCCTCGCCGAGATCGAGCACTCCAACATCGTCCGCATCTACAACTTCGTCGAGCACCTCGACCAGCGCACCGGCTCCCTGGACGGCTACATCGTCATGGAGTACGTCGGCGGCAAGTCGCTCAAGGACATCGCCAACGACCGGCGGACCGCCGACGGCCGGCGCGACCCGCTGCCGGTGGAACAGGCCTGCGCCTACGGGATCGAGGCCCTGGAGGCGCTCGGACACCTGCACAGCAGGAACCTGCTCTACTGCGACTTCAAGGTCGACAACGCCATCCAGACCGAGGACCAGCTGAAGCTGATCGACATGGGCGCGGTCCGACGGATGGACGACGACGAGTCCGCGATCTACGGCACGGTCGGCTACCAGGCGCCGGAGGTCGCCGAGGTCGGCCCGTCGGTCGCGAGCGACCTGTACACGGTGGCGCGCACGCTGGCCGTGATGACCTTCGACTTCCAGGGCTACACGAACGTCTTCGTGGATTCGCTGCCCGACCCCGAACACATCGAGGTCTTCCGGACGTACGAGTCGTACTACCGCTTCCTGGTCCGCGCCACGGACCCGGACCCGGCCCGCCGGTTCGCCTCCGCGCAGGAGATGGCGGAGCAACTGACGGGCGTGCTGCGCGAGGTGGTCGCGCTGCAGTCCGGCCGCCCCCGCCCGGCGCTGTCGACGCTCTTCGGCACCGAGCTGCGGGTCACGGACAGCGCCCTGTTCGCCGAACTGACCGAGGACGTGTCGCTGCTCGGGGCGCGCAGGAGCGGACGGAAGCGGCCCGGGGCCCCGACCTCCGCGGCAGCCGCCGCGCTGCCGGGAACCGGTGCGACGGCCGGGCGCTCCGGAGCCGCGGGGCCCGCGGCCTCCGGGCTCGGGGAACTGCTCGCACCGCTCGACGCGCCCGCCACCGCGCTCGCCCTGCCCGTGCCCCGCGTCGACCCGGACGATCCCAACGCCGGTTTCCTCGCCGGGCTCGCCTCCGCCGCCCCCGGCGAACTCCTCGGTGCGCTCCAGACCGCGCCCGCGCCCTCCGTCGAACTGCGGCTGCGCACCCTGCGGGCCCAACTGGAGCTGGGCGAGCCGTCCGCGGCGACCCGTACCCTCGCCGGCCTGGAAGAGCGGGACCCGGACGACTGGCGGGTGGTCTGGTACCGGGGCGTCGCCTCCCTGGTGACCGGGGACCGCGAGCACGCGGCGCTGGCCTTCGACGCGGTGTACGACGCCTTCCCCGGCGAACCGGCACCGAAGTTGGCCCTGGGCATCTGTGCCGAGGTGCTCGGACAGCTGGACAACGCCGCCGAGTACTACCACCTGGTCTGGGCCACCGATCCCGGTTTCGTCAGCGCGGCCTTCGGACTCGCCCGCGTGCGGCTCGCGGCGGGCGACCGCACCGGAGCGGTCCGGGCCCTGGAGTCCGTGCCGGAGGCATCGATCCACTACACGGCGGCCCGGGTCGCGGCCGTGCGGGCGCGGCTGCGGCGGCGCCCGGCGCACGAGCCGCTGGGCGCGGACCTGACCGCGGCGGCGGCACAGGTCTCGGCGCTCAAGGGCTTCGGGCTCGACGCGGTGCGCCGGGAGCGGCTGGCGACCGAGGTCCTCGGGACGGCCCTCGACTGGGTGCTCTCGGGAAGCCCGGGGGCGGCTCCGGGCGGCGGCACGCTGCTGCTGGGAAGTGAACTGGACGAGCGCGGACTGCGCTTCGGCCTCGAACGCTCGTACCGGGTGCTGGCCCGGCTCGCCCAGCGGGGCGAGGAGAGGATCGAACTGGTGGAGCGGGCCAACCGCTTCCGCCCCAGGACGTGGGTGTGAGTATGTCCCAGAACCCGAAGCCGTCACACGGACTCTCCGTCTGTCCGGGCTGCACCGAGCCGCTGGAGTCGGGCGACCGGTTCTGCGGGGCGTGCGGCTACGACCTGTCGACCGCGCCGGTCGCGGAGCCCGACCGTCCCACCGTGGCGATCGGCACCCCGGTGGACTGGCCGGCCGCTCCGCCCCGCGATTCCGGTTCGCTCTCGACCGCGACCCAACACCCGGGCGACCTCCCGGGCACCGACTCGGGCGGCAACGACCTGACGGCGGTCGAGGCCGGTGCGCACGGCCTGCCGCCGGGCGCCCCCGCGGGCGGCGGGGACTTCGAGCTGGCCGCTCCCGACCCCCGCACCAGCGTGCAGGTGGATCGGACCGCCGCTCCGGAGCCGCCGCCCGCCCCCGCGGTCCCGCTCTGCGTGGCCTGCCGGGCCGGGCGGGTGGACACCGACGGGTACTGCGAGAACTGTGGGCACGCACAGCCGCGCGAGCGGGACCACATGGAACGGGACCTCGGCGGCGTCGCCGCCGTCAGCGACCGGGGGCTGCGGCACCACCGCAACGAGGACGCGTTCGCCGTCGCGACGACCGCCCTGCCCGACGGTTCCCCCGCCGCCCTCGCGATCGTCTGCGACGGGGTCTCCTCGGCGACCCGGCCCGACGAGGCGTCCGCCGCCGCCGCCGAGGCGGCCGGCGCCTCGCTGCTGACCTCGCTCCCCCGGGGAACGCATCCGCAGCAGGCGATGCACGAGGCGATCGTCGCCGCCTCCCGGGCCGTCAACTCCCTGGTGGAAGGGCCCGGTCCGGACGTTCCGGAACACGATCCGCACCACCATCGGAACGCTCCGGCGTGCACCGTGGTCGGCTCCGTCGTCGCCGGCGGCCTGCTCGTCGTGGGCTGGGTCGGCGACAGCAGGGCCTACTGGGTGCCGGACGACCGCAGCGCCCCACCGGCCCGGCTCACCGAGGACGACTCCTGGGCCGCCCAGATGGTGGCGACGGGCCTGATGAACGAGGCCGAGGCCTACGCGGACGAGCGCGCCCACGCCATCACCGGCTGGCTCGGTGCCGACGCCTACGAACTGGAGCCGCACACGGCCGCGTTCAAACCGGACCGCTCCGGCGTGGTCGTGGTCTGCACGGACGGCCTGTGGAACTACGCGGAGGGCGCCGAGGACATGGCCCGGGTCGTTCCGGCGGACGCGGCGGAGCGCCCGTTGCACGGCGCCCAGGTGCTGGTCGGCCACGCGCTGGACGGCGGGGGCCACGACAACATCACGGTCGCGCTCGTCCCGTTCACCGCCGCGCCGCAAGGGGCAGGATCCGCCTGAGCGGTCGCCGGTCCCCGTCCCTTCCCCTCGTCGTCCCAGGAGCCGAATCCCATGGCGAACTTCTCCAAGTCGACCGTGCCGCAGTTCTCTGTGGACGTCTACCAGAACGCGTTCCTGCCGGAGGGCGGCCGGGACGTCAGCGCGATCGTCACGGTCACGTCGACCGGTGGCACCGGCGGGGTCGAGGCGGACGCCCCGACCGCTGCCGGTGTCGTGATCATGGTCGACTGCTCCGGCTCGATGGACTACCCGTCGACCAAGATGCGCGGCGCGCGCGAGGCGACCGCCGCCGCCGTGGACACCCTGCGCGACGGCACCCGCTTCGCCCTCGTCGCCGGTACGCACGTGGCGCAGGAGGTCTACCCGGGGAACGGCGGCCTCGCCGTCGCCGACGCCCGCACCCGGTCGGAGGCCAAGGAGGCGCTGCGCCGGCTCTCCGCGGGCGGCGGCACGGCGATCGGCACCTGGCTGCGGCTCGCGGACCGGCTGCTCTCCTCCGCCGAGCTCACCATCCGGCACGGCATCCTGCTCACCGACGGCCGCAACGAACACGAGTCGCCGGAGGAGCTGCAGGCCGCGCTCCGTGCCTGCGCGGGCCGGTTCACCTGCGACGCGCGCGGGGTCGGCACCGACTGGGAGGTCAAGGAGGTCACCGGGATCGCCTCGGCGCTCCTCGGCACGGCCGACATCGTCGCCGACCCGTCCGGGCTCGCCGCCGACTTCACGGCGATGATGGAGCAGGCGATGGGCAAGGGAGTGGCCGACGTCGCGCTGCGCCTGTGGACCCCGGTCGGAGCGGAGATCGTCTTCGTGAAGCAGGTCGCACCGACCGTCGAGGACCTGACCGGGCGGCGCGCGGAGGCCGGACCGCGCGCCGGGGACTATCCGACGGGCTCGTGGGGCGCCGAGTCCCGCGACTACCACGTGAGCGTGCGGGTGCCGCGGGCGGCGGTCGGCCAGGAGATGCTGGCCGCCCGGGTGTCCCTGATCGCGCCGGACCCGGCGGGCGGGGATCCGCGCCCGCTGTCTCAGGGGCTGGTGCGGGCGGTGTGGACCGACGACCTCGCGATGTCGACGTCGCTCAACCCCCAGGTCGCGCACTACACGGGCCAGGCGGAGCTCGCGGACGTCATCCAGCAGGGGTTGGACGCGCGCAAATCCGGTGATTTCGACGGCGCGACGGCCAAGCTGGGCCGCGCCGTGCAACTCGCGGCGGCCTCCGGCAATGGAGATACGGCCAAGTTGCTTTCGAAGGTGGTCGACGTGGTCGATGCGGCGACCGGTACTGTGCGTTTGAAGGCGAAGGTTGCGGAAGCGGACGAGATGACACTCGAAACCCGCTCCACCAAGACCGTTCGCGTCAAGAGGTAGCCCGGTCACCGGGCCGGACGACGAGAGGGGGAAGCACCGACATGCCGACCTGCCCGAACGGACACCAGTCGGTCTCCGACGACTGGTGCGAGGTCTGCGGCCACCGCATGGCCGGGGCGGGTGCGCCGGCGGGTGCCGTACCGCCGCCTCCCCCGCCGCCGCCCGCGTACGGATACCCGGGCCCCACCGCCCCCGGCCAGACCCCACCGCCGGGTGCGCCGGCGGCTCCCGGCGGCTTCGGTCCCGGCGGCGACCCGAACGCGACGGCCCAGGCGGAACTGTGCCCCCAGTGCCGCACGCCGCGCGAGCACATGGCACCGTTCTGCGAGGAGTGCCGCTGGAACTTCCTCACGAACACGGCGACCTCGTACACGCCACTGGCCCCGCACAACGCCCCGCCGCGGCAACCCGGGCCGCCGCCCGGCCCGAACCTGCCCCCCGGCTTCCAGACCCCGCCGCCCGCCCCGCCGCAGCCGTCGGACCCGTTCGGCTACCAGGGCTCGCGGCCCTCGCAGGTGAACCGTCCGGCCGAGCCGCTGGGCGCCGAGTCCACGCACCACCAGAACCCGCCCCAGCGCCCGCCGGGCCAGCAGCCGCCGGGCGGCCAGCAGGGCGGCGAACCGCCGGTGCCGCCCGTGTACCGCGAGGCTCCGGCCCGCGCGCAGGCCCCGGCTCCGCCCGCACCGCCGCAGCCGCGCGCGGACGACGACTGGGTCCTGTCGCCGCCGTCGCAGCACCGCCCCCCGCAGGGCCCTCCGGCCCCGCCCCAGCACCAGGCCCCGCAACAGCCGCCCCGTCAGGGGCCGCCTCCGCAGCAGGGGCAGCAGCCGTTCCAGCCGCCGAGACCGCAGGAGCCGCAGCAGCCACAGCGCTGGACCGCCGTCATCGGCCCCGACCGCACCTACTTCATGGCGATGATGCAGCGCAGCGGCCCGGAGGCCACGGGCCTGAACCTGCCCGCGTACTCGCCGGACAAGCACGTGCCGCTCCAGGGCGGCCAGGTCTCCATCGGTCGCCGCCGTCACTCCACGGGCGAGTCCCCCGACATCGACCTGTCGGTGCCGCCGGAGGACCCCGGCGTCTCCCACCAGCACGCGGTGCTGGTGCAGCAGCCGGACGGTTCGTGGGCGGTGGTGGACCAGAACTCCACCAACGGCACCACGGTCAACGGCGGCGAGGAGCCGATCCAGCCCTACGTCCCGGTCCCCCTCCAGGACGGCGACCGGGTGCACGTCGGGGCCTGGACCACGATCACCGTCCGGCGCGGCTGACCGTCAGACGGCTTCCGGCAGGGGCCAGGCATAGGGCCCCCCGGGGTCGTCCAGCCAGGCCCACTGCCGGTCGTCGCTGACCGTCACCCCGAAGCGCTCCCGTTCCGGCCGCCCCTCGCGCAGCCAGAGCGAGAGCGCTTCGCGCCGGTCGAGGGCGGCCCCGCCGACCAGCCCCCACAGGAAGCGGAAGCGTTCGTCTCCGGTCGGGCCGTGGCCCGGACCGCGGGGCTCCCCGGTCCGGGCGGCGGCGCCCCGCAGCCCCACGAAGTACGCGGAGGTCGCGAGGAAGCGCCCCTCCGCGTGCGCGGCACCGTGCACCCGCAGCAGGAGCAGCCCGGTGGACAGCGGGGCGAGGACGAGTGCACCGGGCCGGCACTGGGCCAGCCAGGGGTACGGGATCGAAGGCATCGCGCAGGTGGCCACGATCCGGTCGTACGGGGCGCGCGCGGGGCAGCCGCGGGCACCGTCGGCGGTGAACACCGCGGGCCGGTACCCGGCGGCGGCGAGGTGGCCCCGGGCGGACTCGGCGATCTCCCCGTCCAGGTCGACGGTGGTGACGCGCCCCTCACCGAGGCGGTGGCAGAGCAGGGCCGCGTGATAGCCGCTGCCGGCGCCGATCTCCAGGACCCCGTTCCCCTCGCGCACGTCCAACGCATCCAGCATCAGCGCCATCAGGGAGGGCTGACTGGCGGAGGAGACCAGTTCCCCGTCCCGTATCCGGGTGGCGATCGCCGTGTCCGCGTACGCCCCGCGCAGCCAGCGGTCCCGCCGCTCCGGATCGGGGTCGCCGGACCAGAGCCGCTCGTAGCCGCCCGACGAGGAAACGTAGTAGTACGGGACGAAGAGGTGGCGCGGCACCTCGGCGAAGGCCGCCCGCCAGGCGGGATCGGGCAGCAGGCCGCTCGCCTCGATCTCCCGCACGAGCGCCCGCCGCTCCCGCGCACCGGCCTCCGCGAACTCGTCCCGCAGCGCACCCATGCCCCCACTCTCCCGCCGTCCGGGCCAGCCGGCGAGTGGCCGCCGGCGCCACGGCCCCGTCCGGAGCGCGTCCGGAGCCGGCGAGGGCGTGTCCGCGCCCGTCGGGGCGCGTCCGGGGCCGTCGGGGGCGGTGGCCCGAAGTGGTCCTAAGCCCCACGTCCTCGGTCCGGGCATCTGAGACGATGGAACGGTGAACGAGATTCCCGGGGAAACGGTGCAGGAGCAGACCTTCTACGAACAGGTCGGCGGCGAGGAGACGTTCCGCCGCCTGGTTCGCCGCTTCTACGAGGGCGTCGCGGAGGATCCGCTGCTGCGTCCCATGTACCCCGAGGAGGACCTCGGCCCGGCCGAAGAACGCCTCGTCCTCTTCCTGATCCAGTACTGGGGCGGCCCCCGCACCTACAGCGACCACCGCGGCCACCCGCGGCTCCGGATGCGCCACGCGCCGTTCACCGTGGACCGGGCCGCCCACGACGCCTGGCTCCGCCACATGCGGGCCGCCCTCGATTCCCTCGCCCTCGCCCCGGAGCACGAGAGCGAACTGTGGCGCTATCTGACGTACGCGGCGGCCTCGATGGTGAACACGGCGGGCTGAGGTCCGCACCCGGCTCCGGAGCACCCGGCTCCGGAGCACCCGCGGATGAATGCATTCCGGAGCCGCGATCCCGCATGACGGTCACGATCGGATCAAGGTGGCCCTGCAAGCGGTTTCCCCCGGTGCACGCCTTCTGAAAGCATCCGAAAAGACTTTCGGGGGCGCACGAAGACCGTTCGGCGGGCGGGCCCCGATCCGGGTGGCCAGGGGGATGGGTGACGGGGTTCGTTTTTCTGCGCATCAGGGCGCACCGGCTCCTGCTCTCCGCCGCACTCCTCTCCGTCCTCCTGACGACCTCGGTGCTCGCCACCCTCTCCGCCTTCTCCGCGGCGATCGGGGACGCGGCGCTCCAGGCCGCGCTGCGGGGCCGGTCCGCAGCCTCGGCTTCGCTCCTCGTGAGCGGGCAGGTGCCGGCCGACAAGCGGGCCAGCGCCGAGGCCGCCGTCCAGGACGGGATGCGGAAGACCTTCGACGGGCTTCCGGTGACGGTGTGGCGACTCGAACGCTCCGGGCCGTACGCCCTGCCCCGCCGGCTCCCACCATCCGCAGCCCGCACGGACGACCCCGACCTCGCCGACTTCGCGGCGCTCGACCGCACGCAGCTCTCCCTCGTGAAGGGCGCCTGGCCCTCGCCCACCCGGGTCGGAGGCGTGCTGGAGACCGCGCTTCCCGAAGAAGCCGCCCGGCGTCTCGGCATCGGCCCCGACACCCTGCTCGACCTCACCGACCGTTTCGACGACCGCGGGCTCACGGTCCGGATCACCGGCGTGTACCGGCCCCGCGACACCGGTTCCGCGTACTGGCAGCTGGATCCGGCGGGCGGGCGCGGCGTCCGCACGGTCGCGTTCACCACCTACGGACCGCTGCTCGTCGACCCGGCCGTCCTGGCCTCGGGGGCACTGAGCTCCGGCGACACCTCCTGGCTCGGTTCCGCCGACTACACCGGCTTCGGCACGGACCGGATCGACGCCCTGCGTGCCGCCGCGCTCGCGGGTCCGAAGGAAATGGCCGGCGAGACCGGCGCGTTCGGCACCACGATCTCCACGTCGACCGCGCTGCCGACCCTCCTGGACCAGACCCGGCAGGCCCTGCTCGTCTCCCGCTCCACCCTCCTCGTCGTCGCCGTGCAACTGGTGCTCCTCGCCGCGTACGCGCTGCTGCTGGTCGCCCGGCTGCTCAGCACCGAGCGCGCCGGGGAAACGGCCCTGCTGCGGGCCCGCGGCGGTTCGCGGCGCCGGATCGCGGGGCTCGCCGCCAGCGAGGCGCTGCTGCTCGCCCTGCCCGCGGCGCTCGCCGCCCCCCTGCTGTCCGGACCGCTGACCCGGCTCTTCGCCGAACGGTCCGCACTCGCCGCGCTCGGCGTGGAGCTCGACTCCTCGCCCTCCCTCCGGGTGTGGCTGGTCGCCGCCGGGGTCGCCCTCTGCTGCGCGGCGGCCGTCGTGGCCCCTGCGCTCGGTGCCGGAGACGGATCCGCCGTTTCCCTGCGCAAGACCCGCTCGGCCGCACTGCCCACCCCGGTACGGGCCGGGGCCGACCTCGGCCTGCTCGCCGTCGCGGTCATCGCGTACGGGCAGCTCCAACGGCCGGCGGCCGACAAAACCCCCGCCACGGGCACGACCGGCGGCGGCTCCATCGACCCCGTGCTCGTCGCCGCACCTGCGCTCGCCCTGCTCGCCGGCACCGTCCTGACGCTGCGCCTGCTGCCGCCCGCCGCCAAACTCGCCGAACGGTACGCGGCCGGCGGGCGCGGCCTCTCCGCGGCCCTCGCGGGCTGGCAGCTCAGCCGCCGCCCGCTGCGCGGCGCGGGCCCGGTCCTCCTCCTCGTCCTCGCCGTGGCGATGGGCGTGCTGGCCATCGGGCAGAGCGTCTCGTGGGAGCGTTCGCAGCAGGACCAGGCCGACTTCCGCGCCGGCACCGACGTCCGCGTCTTCGGCGCGGGGCCCGGCGAGCCGACGCGGACCGAACGACTGGCCGCCGTGCCCGGCGTGCAGGCGGTGGCCCCGGTGCACCGGACCTCCCTGGAGGTGTCCGGCAAGAACGCCACCGTCCTCGCCGTGGACACCCCCCGAGCCGCCGGCCTGCTGCTGCGCCCCGACCTCGCCGACGTCCCGGTCGGCTCCCTGCTCGCCCCGCTGGACCCGGGAGACACCGCACCCCGTGGTCTTCCGCTGCCCGCCGGAACCAGCAGCCTCCACCTCGACCTGCGGATGACCGCCCCCGCCGGCACCACCGGAACCCGGGTCACGGCCGTCCTGGAGGATCCGAGCGGCGTCCCGTACCGTCAGGCACTCGGCCCTCTGCCCTCCGACGACCGCCGCCACCGGATGAGCCTGGACCTCGGCTCCCTGACCGCCGCGCCCGGCACCGGGGGCAACCGGGGCTCCGGCGGCCTCCTCACCCTCACCCGTCTCGAACTCGCCGGCACGATCGCCGACGGCGCGGACCACACCCAGGTCCTCCACGTCGAGGGCCTCACCACGGAGGCCGCCGACGGCACCCCCCGCGCCCACTCCCCCACGCGGCTCCTCGCCTCCTGGGCCACCGCCGTCACACAGGTCGACCACGGCATCGAGACGGACGGCGGCACCATCGAGGGCCGGGCCGACACGGCGGCCCCCGGCGACCGGCCCGCCCCGTACTCCCTGCCGTTCCCCCTCACCGGCCCGGCGATCGGGTCCCACACGGGGCGCGACGGGTTCGTCCTGCGGCTGACCGCCCCCGCGCCGGAGGCCCCCGCCCGGCTCACCGGTGTGGCCACCGAAGCCTTCATGACCGCGACCGGCGCCGAGCCGGGCGACCCGATCGAGGTGGGCATCGGCGGTCGACAGGTCGGCGTCACCATCGACCGGGTGGTCAAGGCGCTGCCGACCACCGGGCCGGGCAGCCGGGCCGCCGCCGCGCCCGGCACGGCCACCACGCCCGAGGACGGCGGTGCGGTCCTCCTCGACCTGGCCTCGGTCAACCGGTTCCTGGCGGCCGGGTCCGGCGGAACCGCAACCGCACCGCCCACCGAATGGTGGCTCGACGTCGCCCCCGGCCGCAGCACCGAGGTCGCCGCGGTCCTGCGCGCCCGCGCCGGCACCGAACCGACCCAGGTCCTGGTGCGCGACGAAATCGCCGCCGAGCTCCTCGGCGATCCGCTGGGCGCCGGTCCCCACTCCGCCCTCATGGCGGTCGCCGCTGCCGCCGCCGCGCTCGCCGCCGTCGGCTTCGCGGTCGGCTCGGCCGGCGCGATGCGGGAACGGTCCGCCGAGTTCGGCGTGTTGCGGGCGCTCGGCACCCCCCGGCGCACCCTCGCCCGTCTGATCGCCGCCGAACAGGGCGTGCTCATCGGCATCGGACTGCTCGTCGGCACCGGACTCGGCACCGTCCTGGCCCGGGCGGTCGTCCCGCTCGTGGTCCTCACCGGCCAGGCCGGGCGCCCCGTCCCCCCCGTCCTCGTCGAACTCCCCCTCGACCGGATGGCCCTGCTGCTCACCGGGGTCGCCGCCCTGCCGCTCGCCACCGTCGCCGCGATCGCCCTGCGCCGCACCGACCCGGTCGTGGCCCTGCGCCACCGGGGGGAGAGCTGATGGCGCCGACGGACCCGCGCGGCGCGGACGACCACGAGGGCACCGCCGTGCCCGCCGCCCGCAGGAAGGCCCCCGACATGCCCCGGTCCCGGTCCGACGCACCAGCCCGCCCCGTGGCTCCCTGGGTGCGGACCCGGCTGCGCACCGCGCCCCGCGCCGCCGCCTCCCTCGCCCTGCTCGTCCTGGTCACCGCGTACCTCGCGGCAGCACTTCCCCGCGCCGTCGACCGCTACGAGGCGGAAGGCCTCCGGCACGACGTGCGGAGCGCCGCTCCGCGCGACTCCGTCCTCGAACTGACCACCCAGCCGCCCGCCGCCAACCTCACGCTGTCCCGGCGCGAGGAGCTCCTGGCCCCCGGCGTCCTGCAGGACCAGCGGGACCAGGTGCGCGCCCTGCTGCCCCAGCCACTGCGGACCGACCCGGGGCAGAGCGTCCACGGCATCCGCACCGTCGAACGGGTCACCGGAACCGACGCGTGGCTGCCCCGCCCCGACGGGCTCCCTCCCCAGTTCGTGCTCTCCTCCCCGTCCGGCCTCACCGAGCACGGCACGCTGACGAAGGGGCGGCCGGCCGCCGGCACGCCCCGCGCCCCCGAAGCCGTGGTGACCGCCGAGACCGCCGGGGCCCTGCGGCTGAAGCCCGGCTCCGTCGTGCACGTGCCGGGCGGGGTCACCCCCGAGCCGGTCGCCGTGACGATCACCGGCATCGTGGAACCCCGCGGCCCCGAGTCCCCCTACTGGGCCGTGGAACCGCTGCTGCGCACCCCTTCGTTCACCCCGGTGGTCGGCGAGGAGATCAGGTACTACTGGCAGGCGGCCCTGCTCCTCTCCCCCGCTTCGGCACCCGCCGTGCTCTCCACCACCGGCGAACCCGAGGTCTACTTCAGGTTCACGCCGACGAGCGACCACCTCACCGGACGGGACGCGGACCGGCTCTCCACCGCACTGGACTCCCTGTCCAGCGGCCCCGACCTGGTGAAGGTGCGCGCGGTCGTCGGGCCCACCGCAGGCCTCACCACCGGACTCGACACGATCGTCGACGCGTACCGTTCGATGCGCGGGGCGATCGGCCCGGTCGTCGCCGTCGCCGTCTTCGGCATCGGCGCGGTCGCAGCGGTCGTCCTCGCGATGACCGGCGGCCTGTTCGTCGCCCGCCGCGACGGCGAACTCGCCCTGCTCCGCTCCCGCGGCGCCTCGCTCACCGGCATCGGGCTGCGCCTGCTCGGCGAAACCGCCGTCGTCACCGCCCCGACCGCCGCGCTCGCCCTCGGCCTCGCCGTGGCCACGGTCCGGCCGCCCGACGGCGGCTCCGACGGCATCCCCCTCGGCCCCTCCCTCCTCGCCGCCTTGTCCGTCGCCCTGTTCGCGATGCTGGTGCTGCCCGTGCGGGCGGTCGTCCTGCACCGCCGCCCGCGCCTCCACGGAGGCAGGAACGACCTCGTCACCGCCCGCCCCTCTCCCCGGCGCGCCGTCCTCGAACTCACCCTGCTCGTGCTCGCCGTCGGTGCGGTCGCCTCACTGCGCCTGCGCGGCACCTCCGACTCCGGCGACCACCTGGTGAGCGCCGCGCCCGTGCTCGTCGGCGCGATCGCCGCCCTGGTGCTCGTACGGATCTACCCGCTGCCGCTGCGCTGGCTGACCCGCCCGGCCCGCCGACTGCGCGGCGCCATCGGGCCGCTGGCCCTGGCCAGGGCCGGCCGCGCCCCGTCCACGGGCATGCTCCCGCTGCTCGCGCTCGTCCTCGCCCTGAGCACCACGGCCTTCGGTGGCTCCGTCCTCGCGGGCGTCGCCGACGCCCGCGACCGGGCCGCGCTCCTGGCGACCGGCGCGGACGCCCGGATCGACGGACCGGTCGCGTGGACCCCGCTGCCCGAGGGGCTCGTCGCTTCGGTGCGCGGCACGGCAGGGGTGCGGGACCTGGCCCCGGTGCAGATCGAGTACGGGGTCTCCCTGTCCTCCCCGCAGAGCAGCTCCACCGGGTCGACGAGCGCCCCGCTCGTGGGCGTCGACCCCGCCTCGTACGCCCGGCTCACGGCCGGCACCGACCTCGGTCCCTTCCCCGCCGAACTGCTCGCCTCCACCGGGAAGGGCGGTGCCGGGGCCGTGGCCGACACCGAGCGGGTGCTGCCCGCGGTCGTCTCGTCCACCGTCGCCGAACGGCTCGGCAAGACACCGCTGAAGGTCGTCTCGGCATCCGGCACCTTCCGGGTGAAGGTGGTCGCGGTCCGCTCCGCCACCCCGGCCGTGCCCGGCGCACACTTCGTCCTCGTCAACGGCGCCGACCTCACCCACCGGGCGACCACCACGCTGCTCGTCACCGGGCCGGTGGACGGCGATGCGCTGCGCAGCGTCGTGAAGGCGAAGTCGCGCACCCTCTCGGTGGCGATGCGCGGCGAAGGGCGGGCCGCGTACGTGAACTCACCGCTCCAGTCGGGCGCCGAGGAGGTCTACCTCGGTGCGATCGGGGCCGGTGCGGGCTACGCCGTCGTGGCCGTCCTGCTCTCCCTCCTCCACGGCGCGCCCGAGCGCAGGGCGCTGCTGGCCCGGCTCCGGACGATGGGCCTCACCAGGAAGCAGGCGAGACGGCTGCTCGGCCTGGAGGCGCTGCCCCAGGCGGTCCTCGCCGCGGTTGGTGGCCTCTTGGTCGGCTGGGCGACGGTGCCGCTGCTCGCCCCCGGCATCGACCTGTTCCAGCTGGCGCTCGCGACGACCCCGGGCCTGGCGCCGCTCGGCAGCGCCCCGCTGCGGGCCGACCCGTGGTCGTTGCTGCTGCCCGCCCTCGCCGCCGTCGCCCTGACCGGGCTCGCGGCGGCGGGACAGGCCTGGTGGGCGGGGCGCAGGGGCTCGATCCAGGAACTCAGGGCAGGAGACGCACGATGACGAAGACCGGTACGGCCCCCACGGCCCCCTCCGACACCACCCTGGAGGAACTGGAGCGGCGGGCCACCACACGGCGCGACCGCCCCTCGTACGGTCATGACGCGCTCATCGCCTGTGACCGTCTCGTCCGCATCTTCACCACGGACGGAGTGGAGGTGCAGGCACTCCAGGGGTTGGACCTGCTGGTGAAGGAGGGCGAGTTGATGGCCCTGGTAGGCGCCTCCGGTTCCGGCAAGTCGACGCTGATGAACATCCTGGCCGGCCTGGACGTGCCGACCGCCGGTGCGGCCCGGGTCGCCGGTTGCGACCTGCTCGGCATGGCCGGCAAGGAGCGGCTGCGCTACCGCCGCGAAGTCGTCGGCTTCGTCTGGCAGCAGACCGCCCGCAACCTCCTGCCCTATCTGACGGCCGCCCAGAACGTGGCCCTGCCCATGCAGCTGCGGGGACGCTCCCGGCAGAAGGCCCAGCGGGCCGAGGAACTCCTCGCCATGCTGGGCGTCCCGGAGCTCCGCGACCGGCGCCCGCACCAGCTCTCCGGCGGACAGCAACAGCGGGTGGCGATCGCGGTCGCCCTGGCCAACGACCCGGCCGTGCTCCTCGCCGACGAGCCGACGGGCGAGCTGGACTCGGCCACCGGCGAGCAGATCTTCGCCGCCTTCCGCCGCGCCAACGAGGAGCTGGGCACGACGATCGTGATCGTCACCCATGACCAGGCCGTCGCTTCCGAGGTCCGGCGCACGGTCGCCATCCGGGACGGCCGCACGTCCTCCGAGGTGTTGCGCCGCACGGAGGTCGACGCGCAGGGCCAGGAGTCCCTGGTGGCACGGGAGTACGCGATGCTCGACCGTGCGGGGCGCCTCCAGCTCCCGGCCGATTACGTCCAGGCCCTGGGAATGGAACACCGGGTCGCCCTGGAACTGGAACGGGACCACATCGGGGTCTGGCCGGACGAAGCGGACGGCTGAGGGCCGGGGCGTGGCCCGGCGCCCGGGCCGCGCGGCACGACGGGGGGGCGTCGGGCCCGTCCCCGGCGCGTCGACCCTCGACCTCGACGCCGGTCAGCGGGGGGCGACGCTCAGCGACATCGACACGGTGCGCAGCGCGATCGAACCGTAGGGGGTCCGCAGGCGCAGCCACGGCCCGGAGGCGAACAGGGCCACCGGTGCCTCCCCGGGCGGCAGGAAGCCGAGCGATTGGGCGGCGTGCACGGCCCGCAGGGGCAGTCCGGTGGAGCCGAGCGTGCGGGCCCAGATCTCACGGCCGATCCGGTCGCGCTCCGCCCTGGTCCGCAGCTCTTCCGGCAGTTCCTCGTCCCGCGAGCGGAACTCGGAGACGGCGGCGGCGACCACGGCCCGCATCTCGGGCACGCCGGGCAGCCCGGAGACGGGCTGCCAACCGCCGCGCGGCGGCAGGACTCCGGCCCAGGGCGGTCCGGTGACGGAGCCGGGGACGACCGCCTTGCCCGCCGACTCCTCGATGCCGTCCAGGAATTCACCGGCGGACACGGTGAGGTCGAACGCGACCTCGTCGACGAGCCGGGCGGTGCGGATCGCGAGCACTTCGAACGACGGCGGCCGTCCGAAGACGGCCAGGGCCCCGCCGCCGGCCCGGAGGCGGACGGCGGCGGCCCGGTCGTAGTGGACGAGCCGGGTGAGGAAGGCGGCGAGGGCCGCCGCCTCCCTGGCGTCGGCGAAGTGCAGCGGGGCGAGCACGGTCATGCGGCGGAGCTCATCCCGTCGTCGACGTACTCCTGCAGGAACTCGCGCTCCTCGGAGGTGATGCGGCGCGGGCGCTGCGCCTCCAGGTCGAAGGGCACGACGACCGTGGACGCCCGGACGTAGGTCACGTCGGGATCCTTGATCTCGTACGCGATCGTCAGTGACGCCGCGCCTATCTTCGTGACCCACGACTCGATGGTCACCGGCTCGTGCCGGTGGACCAGCGGCCGCACGTAGTCGATCTCGTGCCGGGCCACGACGGACCCGCCGGAGAACGAGGGGGAGCCGTCCCCCGGCGCCAGTCGGAACATGAAGTCGATCCGCGCCTCTTCCAGGTACCGCAGGAAGACGACGTTGTTGACGTGCCCGAAGGCGTCCATGTCCGACCAGCGCAGGGGACAGCTGTAGATGTGCCTGGTCACTGACCTCAGCCTCGGGTCAGCTTCTTGTACGTGGCGCGGTGCGGACGGGTGGCGTCCGGGCCGAGCCGCTCGATCTTGTTCTTCTCGTACGACTCGAAGTTGCCCTCGAACCAGAACCACTTGGATTCGCCCTCGTAGGCCAGGATGTGCGTGGCCACTCGGTCGAGGAACCAGCGGTCGTGGGAGACGACCACGGCGCAGCCCGGGAAGTCGAGCAGCGCGTTCTCCAGCGAGGAGAGGGTTTCGACGTCGAGGTCGTTGGTCGGCTCGTCGAGAAGCAGCAGGTTGCCGCCCTGCTTGAGGGTGAGCGCGAGGTTCAGGCGGTTGCGCTCACCGCCGGAGAGCACGCCGGACGGCTTCTGCTGGTCCGGACCCTTGAAGCCGAACGCGGAGACGTAGGCCCGCGAGGGCATCTCGACCTGGCCGACGTTGATGTAGTCGAGCCCGTCGGAGACGACCTCCCAGAGGGTCTTCTTCGGGTCGATGTTGGCGCGCCCCTGGTCGACGTACGAGATCTTGACGGTCTCGCCGACCTTGATGTCGCCGGAGTCCGGGGTCTCGAAGCCCTGGATCATCTTGAAGAGCGTGGTCTTGCCGGCGCCGTTCGGGCCGATGACGCCGACGATGCCGTTGCGCGGCAGGGTGAAGCTCAGGTCGTCGATGAGGACCTTCTCGCCGAAGGCCTTGTTGAGGTTGTCGACCTCGACGACGACGGAGCCCAGGCGCGGGCCCGGCGGGATCTGGATCTCTTCGAAGTCCAGCTTCCGCATCTTCTCGGCCTCGGCGGCCATCTCCTCGTAACGGGCGAGACGGGCCTTGGACTTGGCCTGACGCCCCTTGGCGTTCGACCGCACCCACTCCAACTCTTCCTTGAGGCGCTTCTGCCGCTTCTCGTCCTTCTTGCCCTCGACCTTGAGGCGCTCCGCCTTCTTCTGGAGGTAGGTCGAGTAGTTGCCCTCGTACGGGTGGGCGCGGCCGCGGTCGAGCTCGAGGATCCACTCGGCGACGTTGTCGAGGAAGTACCGGTCGTGGGTGATGGCCACGACGGTGCCCTTGTACTGGGCCAGGTGCTGCTCCAGCCAGTTCACGGACTCGGCGTCGAGGTGGTTGGTGGGCTCGTCGAGGAGCAGCAGGTCGGGCGCCTCCAGGAGGAGCTTGCAGAGCGCGACGCGGCGCTTCTCGCCACCGGAGAGGTTGTTGACCGGCCAGTCGGCGGGCGGGCAGCCCAGCGCGTCCATGGCCTGCTCCAGCTGGGCGTCCAGGTCCCACGCGTTGGCGTGGTCCAGGTCGTCCTGGAGCTTGCCCATCTCCTCCATGAGCTCGTCGGTGTAGTTCGTCGCCATCTCCTCGGCGATGGCGTTGAACCGGTTGAGCTTGCCCTTGATCTCGGCGACGCCGTCCTCGACGTTCTCCAGCACCGTCTTGGACTCGTCGAGCTTCGGCTCCTGCATGAGGATGCCGACGGAGTAGCCGGGCGTGAGGAAGGCGTCACCGTTGGACGGCTGCTCCAGGCCCGCCATGATCTTCAACACGGTGGACTTACCGGCACCGTTCGGGCCGACCACACCGATCTTCGCGCCCGGCAGGAAGCTCAGCGTCACGTCATCCAGAATGACCTTGTCGCCGTGCGCCTTGCGCGTCTTGCGCATCGTGTAGATGTACTCAGCCAAGAGAAACCGTCCGGCAAAGAGTGAGTGGGCAGATACACCCCATCTTGCCTGACCGCCACCCCCACGAGCGAACCAGTAGGTGGGGGACCCCCTGACCTGCGCGTTCCTGGGTCACCCTCGTAGCCGACCTGTCACCGTTGGTCGCCACCGGCCACCCCTGAGCCCCCTCGCACGGCCCACAGACGACCCGGCCTCCGCCCGCCCGCGTGGCTCCCACGCGCCCACAGGGGTGCCGCCTCCCTGCACACCTCAGAAATCCCGCTTCCCTTCCCCCTGGATCATGGGCTACCTTTTTAGGCGTCGTTTCCGACCTAAAAAGTCGCCCTACATGGGAGGAGTGGAGGTCTCGTGGACTGGGAGATCGAGGTTGGCCAGCAGCTGAAGCGGGTCGACATCCACGCGACCTACGGAGGGCGACGCCAGGGCGGGATCGGCCCCTCACGCGTCACGCCGAACATCCTCCTGTTCACCGATCCCTCCAAGGGCCACAAGCACGGCTACTTCGACGGTTGGGGAGAGGACGGCTGCTACCACTACGCCGGCGAAGGGCAGGTGGGCGACCAGCGCATGACGCAGGGGAACCTCGCGATCCTCAATCACAAAGAGGAGGGTCGCGCCCTGCGACTGTTCCGCGGCGTTTCGTCCGGCGTTTGCGAGTACATCGGCGAGTTCACCCTGGCCGATGGCGAACCGTGGTACCTCACCGACGCCCCAGAGACCGGGGACGGCCCGATTCGCAGCGTGATCATGTTCCGGCTGCGCCCCGTGAAGGCCGCGCCAGCCGTGGGCGTCCAGCTACCCAACACGCCCCCAACCGAGCTCGTGATCAACGATGTCGACGTCGAGCAGCAGCACACGGAGCGCACTCTCGTAGAACCATCGCGAGAGCCGTACGAGGCCGAGCGTCGCGAAGCAGCCCTTGTTCGCAGCTTCGTCGAGCATCTCCGCCTACAGGGCCACGACATCGCGCGCCAGCGAATCGTCCCACCGGGCGAACTGAAGCCGCTCTACACGGACATCTTCGACCGAACTGCCGGCGTCCTCGTCGAGGCGAAGGGTTCAGTCACTCGCGAAGCCGTCCGGATGGCCCTGGGGCAACTCATGGACTACAGGCGGCACATCACGCCACGACCGCGACTGGCCCTGCTAGTGCCAGTCAGGCCGCGGGAGGACCTGATCGACCTCTGCAGAGACATGGACATCGCGGTCATCTGGCCCACAGGCAACGACTTCTCAAGCTCCTCAGACTTGAGTCAACTCTTCTCAGGTTGAGAGCAGTTCAGCGCAACACGGACAACGCCAGTACAATCGTGCGATTCGCGCGGCACGAGTAAGGGGGCCCTCGATGGGGGGACACGAGCTGGACCCGTCATCCCACACCAAGAAGGACCTCCGGGACGTCCTGAAGGATCTGGTCGCCGCGGGCTGGAGGATCACATCGGGCGGGCACTGGGGAACCCTGCACTGCCCCTGCGAGGACACCTGCCTCACCATCCCCGTCCCAGGCACCCCAAAGAACCCCAGTAACGCTGCGCGACGGATCTCTCAGGCGGCGAAGCGTTGCCCGCTCCCCGAGGGCGACCCGCGACGGCCCGTTCGGCCCGTTGTCAATTGACAACGGAGCAACGCTGCCGGAGACTGACAGGCAGGATACCGAGCATGGAGGGAGCGACGACGATGGAATTTGAGTACAGCTTTATCGTCGACGGCATCTCGGTAAATGATGCAGAAAAGCTGGAAATCCTGTACGAAAACTTCGACGCCCTTCTCTTTTCCCAATCCGGGAGAGAAGTCCTCGTAGTGACAGGAGAGGGAAACGATGCGATAACGGCCGCCCACGCGGTCATCAATTCCCTGAAAAAGGAATTGCCGCAGGTTTCAGTCCTTCGACTCGATGCCGACCTCGTTGGCATTTCAGATATCGCCAATCGCATCAATCGGACTCGCCAGAACGTTGCCCAATGGGCTTCCGGCGCGCGCAATGCACCTGACAGCTTCCCCACTCCTGAAGGAATCGTAGGGAAGTCCCAAGTCTGGCGCTGGGCCGAGGTGAACGAGTGGTTGGAGAGTCGAGACCTTGGCGATGGCGTCCGTCGTCCGAGCCGAGACGAAGCCCTGATCATCGACATGATCATCCTGCAGACGCTCAAAGCCCAGCAGACAGGCAGGCCGACCCTCGAGGTCGTGGCCGAGCAGGACGATCGCTTCGATGACCGCATGCAGGTCATGAATGTACTGAGGGAAGCTATCCAGCATTCCTCATTCATGGAGGACCTTCAGGCGCTTCCAAGGAGATACGCGCACCGCCTCAAGGTGGTATGCGCGGTACTCCTGGATCCCCTTGAAAAGGTCCTTGCACAACTCACCACCGACGAGCTCTCTGGCGCACTTGCAGTCATCTCGTCTGACGGTGAACTCCACGTCACGCTAATCGCAGCGACTCAGTTTCCGGGGACAGTCCCCATTGAGAAGCTGGGCCTGACGCGTCAGGCCACGGTCGGCGACCTGGTGCTCCTTCAGCGAAATGGAGCAGTAGCGAGGGACACACCCCTCTCGCTGGCGTTCGACTGACAGCAGCACTCCACACGCCTACCCGCTCTGATGCGGCTGGGTGCGGTTTGAACAGGGGCTCCACGACCAACTGGGGCGTGGAGCCCTCGCCCGTGACTACCCCTGCTTCCATCCCATCTGCCGTCGACCCAAACACCGTCGAGCAGGCGCGGTGCCGGGCGTCCATGTCGAGCGCACGTGAGCGACCTTGAAAACCGTCGTGGCGCGAGTCACCGTGGGTTCAAATCCCACACCCACCGCAGGTGAATGGCCCCTGACCAGGCAACTCGGTCGGGGGCCGCTCTCATGCGCGCTGTCCGTCAACCGCCATAGTTGCCCATCAGTTACCGGGCGATCGGGCACGGCAGGGGCACGGCCCTGCGGCTACTCGTAGACGACGGCCGCGCTGAGTGCCCGAGCGAAGAACGTCCAGTCGCCGCCCGACGGCATCTCTTCGCCGAGGTTCCGATACGAGCCGGGCGAGTCAGTGATCCACGCGGCGAGCGCATCGAGGTAGTCCTCCACGGTGCGGTTCTCCCACTCCTCGCCTCGTCGTCTGAAGTCGTCGCAAAGGCCTTGGATCATGGCCACAAGGGACTCTCGCGTCATGACTTCGTTGAAGGGATCGGGCGCACCGTTTGACATGGCTGGACCCTAGCGTGGTCGGTCGTCTGCTTCTTCGCCGCCCATGGCATCGAGCAAACGCTGCCGCGCCTCGTCCAGGCGGCCGGCGTAGTCCGGCATGAAGACTTCAGGCAGCGTCATTTCAAGGGTGCCGGAGATCGCGTAGATCCCGGACCAGACCGCGCGGTCCGGCACGATGGCGTCCAGCTTGTCGGACCGCATCATGACGTCATAGAGCCAGTCGGACAGGACGAACGCCTGGTCGCGCGTGAGCTTGATGAGCACCGATTCGTCGTCCACGCGGTCACGGTACGCGACGGTCGGCTGGGACACGCCTGGGATCACTCCGAGGTCACCACGGCGACTCCCGCTGCGAGCATTCTCGTGACCACTACGTCCGCCAGTTCGTCATCACAGATCAGTGACGCCATCGGCGGGTCCCCTTTCATGATCGGTAGGTAGGTGTCGTCGAAGCGATGTAGCTCCCACTGGTCGCGTTCTGTGGTCCACATCGATGCGTACGCCGAAAGGTCCTGCTCGCTCATGCCCGCCCCCTCGGCAGTCACCGTACAGCGGAGGTCGGTGGATTGCTTTGGGTGGAGCTGTCGTGGGCCACTGGTCCGCCGGCCTTCCCCACGGCGCGCCTTGCCCCCCATCTTGCCTGACCGCCACCCCCGGGAGCGAACCAGTGGGTGGGTGACGCCCTGACCTGCGGGTTCCCGGACCGTTCCGGTAGCGACTCGATCACTGTCGGTCTCCGCCGACCGCCCCAGGACCCCCGCGCGTCCCTGCGTTCGTCCCCGTGCACGGCCCGCTCCCCGCCACCCCGCTTCGGAAGCCCTTGCTCCGACACCCGGAAAAGCCCTTTAGGTTGAACCGCCGAACCTTCATACGCTAAATTTTTACCCCTCACATCTAATCTAAAATTCGGGGATGAAATGACGGACTGGAACATCGAGGTCGGCAAGCCGCTCAAGCGGGTCGAGATCCACGAGGTCTACGGCGGACGCCGTCAGGGGGGCATCGGCCCCTCCCGGGTCACCGCCAACGTGCTGCTCTTCACCGACCCGGCCAAGGGGCACAAGCACGGCTACTTCGACGGCTGGGGCAAGGACGGCTGCTACCACTACGCCGGAGAGGGGCAGGTGGGCGACCAGAAGATGACCCAGGGCAACCTCGCGATCCTCAAGCACAAGGAAGAGGGACGCGCGCTGCGCCTCTTCCGCGGGGTCTCCTCCGGCACCTGTGCGTACTTGGGCGAGTTCGTCCTGCCGGACGAGGACCCCTGGTACCTGACGGACGCTCCCGAGACCGGCGACGGCCCCATCCGCAGCGTGATCATGTTCCGGCTCCAGCCCGTCGATGCCGCCCCCGCGGTCGGCGTGCAGCTGCCCCACACCCCGCCCAAGGCCCTCGTGGTGGAGGACGTGGACGTCGAACAGCACCACACCGAGCGCGCCCTCGTCGACCCGTCGCGGGAGCCCTACGAAGCAGAACGCCGGGAGGCCTCCCTCGTCCGCGACTACGTCGAGCACCTGCGGCTGCTGGGGCACGAGGTCGTCCGGAAGCGCATCACGCCGGCCGGCGAACTGAAGCCGCTCTACACGGACGTCTTCGACCTCACCACGGGGACCCTGACGGAGGCGAAGGGATCCGTCACCCGCGAGGCGATCAGGATGGCGCTGGGCCAGCTCCTCGACTACCGGCGCCACATCGACCCGCGCCCGTCCCTGGCGATCCTCGTCCCCTCCCGGCCGCGGCAGGACCTCCTCGACCTGTGCGCCGACGTCAAGGTGACCGTCGTGTGGCCCGACGCGGACGGGTACGCGACCACCGGCGGCTGACGCCCGCCCGGACACCGGCGTTCCCGCGCGGACCACGGCCCGGGCGGGTGAGGGCCGGGCGGTGGTCCGCCCCGGGCGGGGCGCCCGTCGGGGGCGGGGGCCGGCGGGAACGCCGGTGTCCGGCGGCTCCGGGAGCGGACGTGCGACGACCCCGGACGCGCATGCGGTCCGGGGTCGTACCGAGGTCAACGGGCGGGGCGGACGCGACGCCGATCGCTTCGCGGCATCACCGCTCCGCTCCGGGAGCCACGCCCTTCGCTCCGCCGGGCCGGGCCTCGCCCCGGTGCCGGCGACGAGGCCGGCACCGGGACCTCACCTCACTGGTTCGCGGTCTTCTTCTTGCGGAGGAAGAACACTGCGCCGCCGCCGATCACGACGAGCGCGACGGCGATGCCGGCGATCATCGGGGTGGCGCTGGAGCTACCGGTTTCGGCGAGGTCGCCGCCACCGGTCGTGGTGGTGCCGGTCGTACCGCCCGTGGTGTCACCGGTGGTGCCGCCCGTGGTGGTGGACGGCGTGGACGGCGTCGCCGAGGGGGTCGTGGACGGGGTCTCCGACGGCGTCGGGGTCGGGGTGGCCGTCTTGCAGTCCAGGACGCCCTCGAAGGTCTCCTCGAAGCCGTTCGGACCGGTGATCGTGAACTTGTAGGCCTCGTCCTCGGCGAGCGGGACCTCGATGGTCTTCGTCTCACCGGCGGGAACGGTGTACGAGGTGCCCTTCAGGTCGAAGGTCCAGTCCTCGTCGCCCTGGTTGCCGGCGATGACTTCCAGGCCGCCCTTGGCGCAGTCCTTGGCGACCGAGACGGACGGCACGGCGCCCTTCTTGGCCCACGAGGCGGAAGCCTTGGCGGTGACCGTGGAGTCGCTGGAACCGGCCAGGATCAGGGTCTGCGACGGGCCGTCGATGGAGACGAAGGCGCGGCCGAGGGAGACCTTGGTGGTGGCCTCCGCGGTCAGCTCGGCGGTGCCGTCCGCGGTGCCGGCGGGAACGTCGAAGTAGACCTGGTCGCCGTTCTTGGCCTCGGTGACCGGCTTGCCGTCCTTGTCGACGACCTGAACGCCGGCCGGGGCGCCCGGGGCGGCCTGGAGCTTGGCCTTCTCGGCGTTGGTGGTGACGGTGATCGGGCCGAGCTTCTCACCGGCCTTGCCCGCGACGGTGGACGGGGCGAGGCTCAGGGAAGCCTCCGGCTCCTCGAGCTTCACCGCCTCCTTGAGGAGGAACTTCGTCAGCTTGGCCGCGTCGGAGCTCTTCGGGGTCGCCTTGACGTCGTCCGAGAAGGTCCAGATCGCCGCCTGGGTGCCCGCGGCCGCCTCGTCCTTGGAGAGGTCCACGCCGAGCTTCGCGCCGAGCGCTTCGGCGGAGAACTTGGGATAGGCGTTCTCCAGGATCCAGAGGATCTTGCCCGCGTTCTCGTTGTTGTGCAGCGAGGACTCGCTCCAGCCGACTTCCTTGTAGTCGAAGTCGTGCTTCGCCTCGGTGCGGAGGTCGATGCAGTAGGTCTGAAGGGTTCCCCCACCCTCGACCTGCATCGTGAAGAGACCACCGCCGACGGGCCACTTCCCGCCGTCCTTCTCCTTGATCACGACCTGGCCGCCCTCGGTGATGCCACCGAGCAGCTTCGCCGTGACGCCGCCGGTCCCCGGCGCGCCCTCATCGGCCAGCGCGGGGCCGGCGGTCGCTATCGTCCCCGCCGCGACGAGGCCGGAGACCAGGGTCGCGGCGGCGAGGCGCGCGGCGCCTCGCCCACGAACAGAAAACATTGGATTCCCCTCCGGGCGCGTCACTCCGCGAACTTGGTCGATTCGCGTGGGGGGAGCACACGCCAGCAGACTCACAGACTCGATGGGCTCAGGTGCCACACGAGTACCCAGAAATCCTAGGGACGCGAAGGCCCTCGGTGCCCTGGCATACGGTCAGATAACCATTCCGAATCGGAATCGTTATCAGCAAAGCGAGTTGGTCGACAAATCCACACCACACAAGGTCAGGACACGGTTACCGGGGAAGAAGAAGCAGCCTTCCCCTCCTCTGCACCCTGCTCTTTTCCCTCTTCCCCCGCCGCCGTCCACGGCCCCGGCTCCGCACCCTCCTCCGTCCCCGACGGCGGACGGGACCCCGTCCGCGTCGCACGTCGGAAGGCTGCCGTTCCCCGACTCAGGTCGTGCCCCACGGCCGTTGCGGCCACGTCCACGAAGGTCTTCCGCCGCCCGTCACGCTCCTCCTCGCGCACCTTCAACCGACCGTGCACGAGGACCGGTTCGCCGACCGACACCGAGGCCGCGAGATTGGCCCCGAGGGAACGCCAGGCCGACACCGTGTAGAAACTGGTGCCCCCGTCCGACCAGAGGCCCCGTTCGCGGTCCCAGCGTCGCGCGGTCACCGCCAACCGGAAACGGGCCACCCCGCCGGACAGCGTGTCCCGGTACTCCACCGCCGTCGCCACGTTGCCGGCGAGCGTCACCATCGTGTCGTTCATGTCCTGCCCCCGACTCCCTGCGCCCCGCTGCTCGGGAACGCCGTGGAGACCATGCTGAGCCGAACGCGACGCCCCCGCCGGGGCCTGTGGACGGGCAGTCCCCCGGGGACAACCCGCTCACCCGGAAGGAGGAATCCGGAGCTCGAAGCGGCCCCGGACACCGTCACCGTCACCTTCCCCGCGCCGCCGTCCTGACCGCCCCCCGTCGGGTCGGGCCGAAACGACCGCTCCCGGCCAGCCTGGCCGGCGACGGCCGCGTGCCCACCACCGTTGCGTACTGTTCGCGCACCTCCCGGTAGCGCACCAGCTCCGCCGCCACCGGATCGAGGACCTTGGCCCGACCACAGGCCGCGGTGGCCTCCCGCAGACGGCGCTCGGCCTCCTGCCCGTACCGGCGGGCCGGTCCCTTCACCGCTCCCTCACAGGCCCATTCGACGAGGGGACCGCCGATGATGCCCGCGAGCATCACGAGGACCGGCGGCAACAGACCGGGCTGCACCACCCCGATGATCTGCCCCACCAGCCAGAGCGCGCCGAAGACCTGCAGGAGCGTCATCACCACCTGTGCGAGGACCGCGGCGGGCCACCAGGCGGGCCGGGGCGGTCGTGCCGCCGGGTTCCCCAAGGAGCCGGCGAGCTCGTCCAAGGCTTCCGGAAGCCCCCGCGCACCGCGCACCGCGGCTTCGCGGACCGCCTGCGCCCAGGGGGCCGGAAGGCCGCGCGAGGACTCGTCGGCCACGATCCGCACCGCCTGCTCGACGCGCTGGCGCGCCGTCAACTCGTCCTCGGTCGGCGATTCGAGGTGCGGATCGGTGGAGCCGTGCGCGCGGATCCGCTCGTACCAACGGTAGAGCCGCAGCCAGGGAGTGCCGCAGGCCCGGATGGCGCCCCTCCGCCAGACCCGCTCGGCGGCCTCACCGGCGGCCCGTGCACCGACGGCGACCGCGAGCCGGTCCGTGAAGGCGTCCCGCACCCCCTCGTCGAGACCGGGGCGGCCGTCCGCGACGTACACCGGCCGCAGTCGGGCGGCAGCGGCGTCGACGTCGGCCGCGAGCCGGCTCTCGGGCGCGGTGCGGCCCTGGACGAACCGGGCGAGGAGTTCGCGCAGTTCGGGAACCCCCTCACCGGTCAGCGCGGACACCGCAAGGACCGTTGCGCCGGGCTCGCCGTGCTCGCCGAGCGCCATGCCGTCCTCGTCGAGGAGGCGCCGCAGGTCATCGAGGACGAGGTCGGTGGCCTCGGTGCCGAGCCGGTCGACCTGGTTGAGGACGACGAAGGTGACCTCGGCGTGTCCGGCGAGCGGTCTCAGATAGCGCTCGTGCAGCGCGGCGTCCGCGTACTTCTCGGGGTCGACGACCCAGATCACCGCGTCGACCAGGCCGAGCACCCGGTCGACCTGGTCGCGGTGGGCGATGACAGCGGAATCGTGGTCGGGCAGGTCGACGAGGACGAGTCCTTGGAGTTCGGTGTCGCCGGCGCCGCCCGCGAGGGGACGGCGCCGCAGCCTGCTGGGGACGGCGAGTCGGTCGAGCAGCCCGGCCGCGCCCTCGGACCAACTGAGCGCGAGGGGCGCGGAGGTGGTGGGTCGGCGCAGTCCGGTCTCGGAGACGGGCACGCCCGCAAGGGCGTTGAAGAGGGTGGACTTGCCGCTTCCGGTGGCCCCGGCGAGCGCGATCACCGTGTGCTGGGAAGAGAGCCGCTGACGGGCCGCGGCCTCGTCGAGGACGCGGCCGGCCTCGTCGAGGGCCTCGCCCTCGACGCGGGTGCGGGAGAGCCCGACGAGCTCGTGGAGGGCGGAGAGGCGGGCCCGCAGCGGATCGCCGTAGCTACCGCCGAGGGGCGGCAGGACGTCCTCCGCGTCTGCCGCCGCCCCGGTCCCCGCCGTTTCCTCCGGCCCGGAACCGGGCCGTTCGCCCGCCCTCCGCGCGATCAGCCCGTCGTCCCAGCGGCCGCGGCTGCGCTCCCGCTCGTCGTCCACCACGTCACTTCTCCTTCTGCAGTACGGAGAGCGCGGCGATCAGCTCCGCCTGCGGCTCGGGGGTCACGTCGAGCGCGTCGAGCGGGGCGAGGAGCCGGTCGCGCTCGGCGTGCAGGACTCGATCGACGTACGAGAGGACCAGGGCGCCTCCCTTGTCGCGCAGCCTCAGGGCGATCTGGGCTCCGAGGAGTTCGGCGAGGCGGTCACCGGCCGCACGGGCACGACGTCCGCCGAGCAGAGAGGCGGCGAGGAGGGCGGCGACGGTGTCGGCCTCGGGCAGGGCGCTGCGGGAGCCGGCAGGACGCTCCACGTCCCGTGCCTCTTCCTCCGCCAACTCCTCCAGTACGCGCCGCCAGCGCCGCACCTCCACTCCGATGCGCTCCGCCGCCTCCCGGTCTCCGCCGCTGCTGGTCGGGCCGACGGCCTCGGCCGCGGGTTCGCGGCGCCAGGCGTCCCGGACGCGCTCCTCGGCGGCGGAGACCGCGCAGTGCAGGAGGGCTGCGAGGGACTCGGCCAGGGCGTCGAGGAGCTCCTCGGCGGTGCTGTCCCGGGGGTAGGCGCGCCAACGGGTGCGTGCGTCACCCGCAAGGACGGCCCCACGGCCGAGCTCCTTGCGCACCCGCCTCCCCTGTTCCGCGTAGGCGGTCTCGACGACACCGCCCAGGCGGACGGCGGTGGCGTACTGGGCGGCGACCGCACCGGCCAGTTCGGGAAGCCGGGCGTCGAGGGAGTCGATGACTCCGGAGGCGGTGCGGTCCGCGGCCTGCTGCCGGGCAGCCGGGTCCTCGGCGCAGTGGGCGAGCCAGCCGCGCAGCGGGGCGACGGCGCTCTCGGGCAGCAGCCCGCTGCCGCCGCCCGTGGACTCAGGCAGTTCGGGAATGGTGAATCGGGGCACCTCGTCGAAACCCGCCTTGTCGAGCAGCGCCTCGTACTGGCGGGAGACCTCTCCGATGACCTGGTGGGGAACCCGGTCCAGGACGGTGACGAGCGTGGCGTCGTACTCCTTGGCGGTACGGAGCAGGTGCCAGGGCACGGCGTCGGCGTAGCGCGAGGCGGTGGTGACCATCACCCAGATGTCGGCGGCACAGATCAACTCGGCGGCGAGCAGCCGGTTCTCGACGACGAGGGAGTCGATGTCGGGTGCGTCGAGGAGGGCGAGCCCCCGGGGCAGGGCGCCGGCCGTCTCCACGCGCAGGGCGTTCTCCTCGGGCGCGGGCTCGTCGACGGGGCGGTCCTCATCGGCCTGGGGCAGCCAGACGCGGGTGAGCTGCGGGAGGACCCGCGTTCCGGCGAACCAGTGGTGGTCCTCGGGGTGGCAGACGAGCATGGGCGTCCGGGTGGTGGGCCTGAGCACCCCCGCCTCGCTGACGCGCCGCCCGACGAGGGAATTGACCAGGGTGGACTTCCCGGCCCCGGTGGACCCTCCGATGACGGCGAGGAGCGGCGCGTCGGGGTCTTTCAGCCGGGGCACCAGATAGTCGTCGAGTTGGGCGAGCAGCTCGGCACGGGTCTGCCGGGCGCGGGGCGTGTCGGGCAGGGGCAACGGGAGACGCACGGCGGCGACTCGGTCGCGCAGGGCGGAGAGTGCGTCGATCAGCTGAGGCCGTTCGTCCAAGGTCACCACATGCGAAGAATGCCCAATTTATGAGTGTTTTTGAAGCGTATGGCGACCCTACGCGCCGAAGAGAAGAGTGGTGGCCGGAAGCCCGGGCATAACGACTACACAACACCCGCGCCCAGCGGCGTGAAAAGCGCTGCGCGAATCGCACCTGCCTGCGATTATCGTTCCGCTTCACCGAACCTCCACATCGTGCCACGCAGGTGAAGCAACCGGGCCAAGGTGATCGGAGCCCTATCCTTGTCCCGGCAGGCCACACCCCACCCACCAGGGGTTCCCGGCCGCCCGGCCACTACCCGGCCCCCGTAGCTCAGCGGATAGAGCAGGTGCCTTCTAAGCACTTGGCCGCAGGTTCGAGTCCTGCCGGGGGCGCTCCGCACAAGACCCTCCTTCGGGAGGGTCTTTTTGCTGGTCAGGGAAGGTTTCAGAGCAGCCGGGGAACCGGCGTACACGACCCCGGCAGGGCCGGGGCGCGTACGGCGGTTTCTGGCTGATTCCGAGTTTCTGCGGGTGGCCACGGAGAATACGCGGAGAAATTTTCAGCCTCGGCTGACGGGGTCCGGCAGCTCGCCCGCCTGCTCGATGCGGCGCTTGAGGTCGTGCAGGTGCCCGTCCACGCACCGGGCGTAGGTGGAGAGAAGGACGGGGACGCTGTTGCCCGCCCACTCGGCCACGGTCGCGGCCGGGACGCCGGCGTTGAGCCAGTTCGTCAGGCAGGTGTGCCGGAGGTCGTACACGCGCCGCCCGAGCGGAGTCCCGAATTCGTACGGCGTCAGCACTTCCTTTCGAGCCCGTCGCCACGCTCTCCGGATCACGGACCCGGCGAGATCTCCGCCTTTCTCCCCTTGCATCAACAGATCGCCGGGCTTCAACCCTTCCTTCTCAATATGCGCCCGGAGGATCCGCGTCAGGGCGGGACGACAGGGCACCGTTCGGGTGTCGTCGGCGGCCCGTCCCTTGAGACCCCTCTGCTCGCGCACCTCCCCCGTGTCGGTCCACTGCTTCCCGACCTCGGGGTGGGCGGTGTGGAGGAGAAGCTCGCCCCACTGGTCATCGGCGTCCACGTCGGGCAGACGTACGTCCCCGACATCGATCGCCACGACCTCCTCGGGCCGGGCGCCGGCGTAGTACATCGCGGCGAAGAAGGTGTGCAGCCGCTGGCCGCCCCTCGGCCGGGCGTAGACCCAGCCGAGGAGCTTGGCGGCCTGCTCGCTGTTGAGCAGCGACCGCTTGTCGACGGCGGAGGACGTCTTCGTCGCCGTGGTGCTCGCGCCCTTCCCCTTCGGAAGAGGGTTCTCCTTGAGCACCTTCTTCTTGAGGGCGTACTCGAAGAGGACGTTCAGCACGCGCTTGTTCCGCCGGGCCGTGCTGGCGGCGACGGGAGTGCTGTCCAACTTCGTCATGGCCGCGCGCAACGCCGTCTCCACGGCGGCCTCGTCCTCCCAGGCCGCCATGGTGAGCGAGTTCCGCTGTACCCACCGCAGGATCACGGCGACCTCGGGCGGGGCCTGCTCCCGCTGGCGGGTGTTGAAGGCGTACTCCCGGAGCGCCCGGCGCACCTCCACGCCGTCGAACATCGTCGGCTGCGAGCGGAGCAAGGCGATCGTGACGGGAGTCAGCGCCTTGGCCACGTTCTTCCTGTTGTTCGCCGACGTCCGCACCCAGATCTGGTCGACGAACTGGACCGCGAAGTCGTACCACTTCGCGCCGGCCGCCTGGGAGATGTACGAGACGGGCAGGCCGGTGGAGAGGCTGAACGCCTCCCCCTTGCTGGCAGCCGCGACGAGCCCCGCCCGGAAGGAGTCGGCCAGGCCGACTTTGGCGAACGGCTTCCGCCACTCCTCCCCCGCCACCAGCCAGCGGACCGTGTACGTGGTCTTCGTCTTCCCTTCATAGACAGAGGTCTTCCAGAACTTCACGTCGTACGTCGTGTCCATCAAGCGGCGTCCTCGTGCTCGCTCAGCCAGATCTCCAGATCGACCCGGCGCACGCGGATGGCTCCGTTCGGGAGCTTGATGCACCGGGGGGCGCGCCTCTTCAGGCGCCAGTCGTAGAAAGTGGAGCGGGTGATGCCGAGCTCGTCGCACAGCTCGGGGACGGTGAGCATCGCGCGGGTCTTGGGCGTGCTGGCCATCGAGGTGTCCTCCTCGGGGCGAAGAAGTTGGAGTGAGAGTCCTCTGAGTCGCGGCTCAGGGCGGGTTCAGACGCTGCACCTGTCCGAGGCGGGGATTTCTGCGTCATCGCGTCATTCGCGTCACACGGCCGCCTGACCTGTGGGTTTCAGTGACGCAGGGGTCTTCGGCCTGCGTCACTGAAACCCACAGGCACTCCGTCGCCAGTGACGCAGATGACGCGGAATGACACAGACCTCGGCGTCTGCGTCACCGCCGTTGCGGCAGGTCAGGTGCCACTTCCGGCCGCCCGTGACACAGGTGACGCAGTGTTCCTCTCTTAGGAAAAGAGGGGGGTGTCTGTTGTTGTGCGCGCCTTAGAGCGTGAACAGGGAGCCGCCACGCGGCGCGTTCCTTGCAGCGGCGGCAAGCCGCCGAAATAAGAGGAGCACCCCCGTGCCAGGGCGGGGCCGTGCTCCTCTTGCTTGTGCGGCGGCCCGTGCGGCGCGGTCTAGAACATCCCAGCCTGCTCGTCGGGCGACGGCTGCGGCGGGCGGGCCATCTCGATGTAGCGGGCGGTCTTGGTGCGGCCCCAGTCGACGACAACACCGCGGGCGGCCATGACGGGCTGGAGGCGCTTGAGACGGTCGGAGAGAACCTTTCCAGTGGTCGGCCATCCCTTCGGCGCGACGCGCAGGCCTTCGCGGGTGTAGAGCTGGGTGAGGCAGTGCAGCCACTCGGACGACGTCATTCGAATGTCCGTGCCCGGGGCAATGCCGGTGGCGTAGTCGAGGACGGTCTGCGCGAGCACGTCGCCCTCGATGACATCGTCGTTGAGGTCGTCCAGGCTGGCCCGGTAGGCGTCCAGGGCACGGAAGCTGGTGGCGGCGTCGAGCTGCGCGCACAGGTGGGCGAAGTCGGCCATGCGTAGGTCGGTGGGGATGTCGGCCTGGGTGGCGCGGACTTTGACCGTGAGGTCGAGCAGCGAGCCGAGGATGATCGGCAGGATCTCCCCGAACTCCGCCCACAGCTCCGCCTCGGTCCGCCGCACTTTGGGTCGCTCCAGGCGGAGGGGGAGGAGGCGTTCGGCGAGGTCGGGGCGGATGACGCCGACGTCGATACCGGTCAGCAGCAACGGTTTGCGGTAGCGGGAGCGGACGACGTCGCCGTCGGTGAACAGGGCCCGCTTGACGTTCTCGGCTCCGGTGACGATGCAGCACATGGCATCGGACATGTCCGGCGTCAGGTGGGAGAGGTTGTCCAGCGCGGTGACCCACCCGGCCGCGACCGCTGCGATCAGGTTCTCCTCGTCCTTCGGCGCCCGGCGCAGGTCACTGCTCATGCCTTCGATGATCCGCAGGAGCATCCGCGCGCCCGTGGACTTGCCCGCCCCCTGGGGTCCGGTAAGGAACGGAGCGGGGACGGGCACGGACGGCCCCAGGCAGCCAATGAGCCAGGCGATGACCATGCTCTCGGTCTGGGCGTTGGCGAAGTTGCACAGCCGCATCAGCAGGTCGATGCCCTTGCCGTCGGTGTCCTTGGCAGGCAGGGGCAATTCCCCGGTGAGCTGGGTGCGACGCCAGCACACCTCCTCAGGGTTGGGGGTGCGGATGTCCCAACCGGTGGGGTGGATGCGGACGGACTGGCCGTCGTTGCGTCCCAGATCGAGCCACGTCGCCCCGTCAAAGCCGGGGGCGACGCGGATGTGGACGGGCTGCACCTGCTCACTCATGGCCAGTGCCTCAATCAAGTCCAGTGCCTCCTTGAGTGCGGTTCCGTTGAAGACGCCGTAGCCGTCCTTGAACAGCCCGACGATGAGTTCTTGGCGATGGCTGCCCGTCGTTCCCTGGGAGCGGATCGGGCGGGCGACGGGGTGCCCGTTGCGCTGGGCATAAACGGTGCCGTCAGCGGTGCGGAAGTACCGAAAGTGTTCCCGTGCGTAGTTGCCGATGACCTCGCGGGCCGGATTCTTCTCGTCCTCGGCCACGTCACATCCCCAGCGCGGCCTGTGCATTGGACCAGGCGTCCGTGCAGTGCCGGGGGGATTCGCCCTTGGCCTGCGCGGCGGTGAACAGGCGGGCGATGTGCGCCTCGGTGAGGCAGCCGCACCGGCCGTGCGCGGACAGCACCGCCAGGAACGTCCGGTACACCGTGGCGTGGATCGCGCTGGGGGCGTCGGTGATGCGCTGCTCGGCCATGGCGATGCCTCGCTCCAGGTAGGCGGGCGAGCGGTGACGGCACTGGCCGCCCCCGACCAGAGCGGGCACCGTGACGGCCCGGGGCACTGGCCGGGCCGTGGTGGGCTTCTTCGCAGCGAGCGTGCGGACGACGTCCGGCAGTTCCGCGAGGGTGCCGGTGCCGGGGCCGAGCCAGCGGGCGTAGGACATCAGGGACTTGATGTCGACACCGGGGCGGACGCCGTTCACGGAGCGCATGGTGCCGGAGTAGATCCAGTGCTCGCCCCGCGTCGTCGCCACGGTGCGAGTCGGGGGCAGAGCCGCGCGGGCCCAGGCGACGGCGGCGGCGTCATCCAGGTCGACGACGGTCACCCCCGCGCCGCCCGGGTGGTAGCCGACGACGCCGGCGACGCGCCACGCGGTCGACCAGGCGGGCGAGGTGAGGACGGTCGAGTCGGTGGTGGCGGCGGCCCAGGCGTGGCACGGGCGCGGGCAGGCGCAGGGGCCGGGGGTCTTCATGTTCGGCCGTCCGCCGCACGCGTTGTCCGCGCAGGTGCGGCAGTTGCCGACGGGGCCCTTCCCGGCACGGAGCGGCAGGACGGGCAGGCCCAGGGTCCCCAGGCGCAGGGCGAGGGTGAGGTGGTCGGTCCGGGCGTCTCGCCGGATCGGGGTGGCATGGGTCATGCTGGGTGTCTCCAGTTCGTTGTGAGCGTGCTGGATGTGAGGGCGGCCCCGGCTTTGGCGAGACGGGGGCCGCCCTTTGTGCGGTCAGGCGGCGAACAAGCCAGGCTGTTCCTGCCCGGGGCCCGTGATTTGTCGGGGGCCGTGGTCTAGGGCGTTGGTGGTGATGACCTGACCGAGGACCGGGACGCGCTGGTCGGTGATGGGTCCGTCGTTGTGGAAGCGCCACGTGCCGACTTCGTACTGGGGCCGGTCCTTGGCGGCTCGGGTGTAGCGGCGGGCCTCGCCCGGGTGGGCGTCATTCCAGGCCTCCGCGCACACCTTGTGGACGGCCTCACCGGCGTGGGACCGCATCGGGGTTGGCCGGCCGCACAGGCAGCACGGCCGGTCCCGCGTGTGGTCGAAGTGCCGGGCATCGCCCCAGTCGAGGAGAGGGCTCATGGCCGGGCCGGTTAGAGGTTGGAGACGGTCTGGATGAGGGATTCGGCGAGCTGGTTGATGGGGCGGGCAGCGCCGGTGGAGGCGAGGAAGAACCCGAATCCGGCGGCGATGAACGCGGCTCCGGGGCCGAGGCTGCGGGAGCGCAGGAGGAAGAACAGGACGAGTCCGAAGAGCGCGACCAGGGAGACGGTCACGACCATGGCGGTATCTCCTTCGACGGGGTGCGGCGGGCTGGGTAGGGTGCGGGTACCTCGGGTGCTGACAAGCTCGGGGGATTGGCCGACGGCGCGTCCGCCTAGCTCCTGCTCGGAGCGGGGTACGTCTCATGACGGGCGCCGTCGGCCGCTTTCGTGTCCGGGGTCAGCGGGTGCCGGCGCGGTGGATCGCGCGGCTGTGGTTGTGCAGGCGGCGTCCGACGCGGAGGCGCTTGCCGTGGCCCTTGCAGCGGCGGCAGGGCTTGGCCTTCTTGGGGCGTCCCTTGCGGTCGAGGACGACCTTCCCGCCGAGCCCTCGGCACGTGCGGCAGGTCCCGAACGGGGACGCCGCACACAACAGCGTGTAACCGGCGAGGGCGGCGAGCAGGAGCAGGGCACTAGCGGTGAGCATGGATGGCCGTTTCCTCTCCAGGGGCGGATTCCGGGGTTTTCGCAGGTGGACTGCTAGACGCTAGATCACAGGTCAGCGACCCTATGGGGTGCTAGCGCGGCTGCTAGACCTAGCAGCGGATCCTGCTAGGTCTAGCGGTGCTGCTGGGGTTAGGCGGCGGCCCGGTCGGCGTTACGGCGAGTGATGGCGGCGGTGATGTCGGTGCGGTCGATGCCGCGCCGGTTGGCGCCCTTGCCCTCGTCCGTGGTGCCCCAGACCTGGCCCGCCTTGATGCCGTAGGGCTTCAGCGCCGCGGTGACGTTCTCGCCCTTCCACCCCGCGTACGTGTCCGGGCGAAGGGAGATGAGGCGGGTGGCGATGCGCTCGCACCACACGGCCTTCTCGCCCTCGGTCATGACGCCGAGGACGTCGGCGAGGATGTCGTTGCCGGTGGTCTTGTCGGGGCCCTTGCCGATGGCGTGGCCGGTGACGTTGCCGTAGTCCTCGCGGGCCTTGCGGGCGCGGGTGACGACCTGTTCGGCGGCGACGGCGTCGACGAACGCGGAGGCGACGATGCGGGGGTCGTCGCCCTCGCCGGCCATCCAGCAGATGCCCCGGTCGGAGCGGGAGAACATGGTGGCCCGGTACCCCGACTTGTACATCGAGGTGCCCAGCACCATGTCGTTGGCGGGCTGCCCCATGACCTTCAGGCAGAACCTGAGGATCGCGTTCGCGGAGATGCCGGTGGGCAGCGACTTCGCGTCCGGGCGCTGGGTGCCGAACAGGGTCACGATCCCCAGCGCGGGGCCGCGCTTGACCAGGTCGGTGCAGATCGCCTCGATCTCCGCGCCGTGCTCGGCGTGCTCGAAGGGCACCTGGCACTCGTCGAACCCGACGACGATCGGGTGCAGGCCGAGGGACTTGTCGTCGGCGAGGGCGGGGGTGACCTTCGACTCCGGACAGCGCGAGCGCGGCAGGGACTTGATGACCTTCGCCCGGCGCCGCAGCTCTTCCTTCAGCTCCCGCAGCGACTCGACGACGTAGCCGATGTCGTCGTCCTCCTCGCCGGCGCGGTAGCGGTGGCAGATCGGTTCCAGGGCGCCGAAGTCGCCGGTGCCCTTGAAGTCGAACGCGTGGATCTCCGCGCGAGGGTCGAGGGCGGCGATAAGGAGGAGCAGCCGCATGAGGAAGGTCTTGCCCATGCGGGGGACGGAGCCGACGACGACGGCCGCGAACATCAGGGTCACCGTGACGTCGCGCATGCGCTGGTCGTTGCCGAACACGACCGGCTTGAACAGGTCCACCGTGCCGGTCTTCAGCAGCGGCCAAGCGGGCTTGGTGGTCTCGTTCATCGGCTTGTCCCCCACCCACAGGACCAGCCGTCCCTCATGCTCAGTCGGGTCGGGGGCGGGCCACACGCAGCCGACCTTGCGGCGCAGGCCGGAGGCGAGGGGCTTGCGGGCCTCCATGATGTCCTCCGGCGTCACGCCGTAGGGGAGGTCGAGGTCGGCCCGGTAGCCGGGCCCGTCACGCACGATCTCGCTGGTGAAGCGCAGGCCGTTCATGTCGCCGCCCTTTTTGATGGCGGCGGAGATCTTCGCGTTCCCGATCGAGTCCAGACCGCGCAGCACGATCGACCCGGTGAGCTTTTGGATCTCGGTCTTCAGCACGGCCGGGCCGACGACCGGGGCATCGGGCTGCTGCCCGCCCATCCCCAGCAACAGCACCCCGCCCGTGGCGAAGACGAACAGGTAGGCGGGGGCGACGACGTACAGCCACAGGGCGAAGGAGGCACCGAACACAAGGGACACCAGGGTGACCAGACCACGCAGCCGGATCCGTCCGGCACGCAGCTTGGCCAGGCGCATGTACTCCTCCACGTCCTCCGTGCGGACCGCGTAGTCGCGCAGCGGGGCGGCCTCCCGGTCCCACACCCACCGGTTGGTGGAGGCGATGAACCGGCAGGTTCCCCGCGGCGACATCAGGGCCAGGCGTCCGGCGTAGACGGGGATGCGGACGCCGTGGAAGAGGGCGGCGTAGCCGAGGTTCGCGCCGGTGTGGCGGGCGGTGGCGAGGAAGTCGCGGCGGTTGGTGAGCCATCCGGCGAGGACCGGCTTGCGCTTCTCGATGGTGACTTTCGGGTCGGGTAAGGCCGGGTTGTCCACCGCCAGCGGGGCGGTGGGCGTCTCGTGGTCGATGTCGGGGACCGGCCGCAGGTGCGCGGCCACGGGCGTCTCGGTCATGCTGGGTGTCTCCTGCTGCTCGAAAGGGTGGAGGGAAAGGGCCCGGGGCGGTCGGGATGCTTGGCGGCTGTCGGCCGCCCCGGGGCACAGCTACTTGCCGTTCTTGCGGGCGTTCTTCTCGGCGCGCTCGCGGGCGTGGTCGAGGAGGCGGTCGACCTTCTTCTCCAGGTCGTCTTGGTGGACGTGCTCGCCGGCGATGCCGCGCTTGGCCATGCGGGCGACGTACCAGCCGAACTTGGCCTTCTCCCCCGTGGTGAGCGGCGGGTGGTTCGGGTCGTACTCGTTGTTCTTCCTGCTGGCCACGATTGATCCCTTCCGGTGCCGGGACTGTCCCGGCTCCCCTTCCACCCCCGACCAACTCGGTTGGGGGTGGGCGGGCAGCCGTCAGCGGCGGCGCAGGTACTTCGCGGCCTTGCCCACGTTCTTCGCCGCGTTCGTCCCCTCCGTGCCACCCACCGACCTCACGACGGACACGACGCCCCAGGACAGGGCGGCGGCGAGGAACGCGAGCAGGGCGAGGTTCGCGGCGATCGCCGTGAGGGCGCCGACCAGCAGCGGGCCGAAGTAGACGCCGGCGGCGACGGTGCCGGCACCGATGCCGGAGCCGAGTGCGATCCGCTGGACGGTGCGGTCGGGCGGGGCCTGGTGGATGTGCTGGTGCACCACCTGCGGCACCGGGGCGACGGGCTGAATGGGGGTGGGGAGGTGGTCGGCGTAGGTGTAGGTGCCGTCCGGGAGCCGGACGACCGGGGCGGGTTCGGGGAGGTTCGACATGGGTTCTCCCAGGTCAGAGGTGACGGTTAGAGTCACGGGCCATGGGGGCGATCGAGATCGAGGTGGACCCGCTGCCGTGCAAGTGGTGCGGGCGGCCACTGGAGCAGCGCCGGTGGTGGGCCTTGAAGCGGTTCTGCAACCGGTGGCACCGGCTCAAGTACCGGGTGGCCCAGTTCGTCGGCTTCGTGGCCGACACGCTGTTCTAGCCGCGGGCTGTGCTCATGAGGCGGTGGTGGTGACGCGTCGCCAGGCGGCCCGTAGTCGGGTCTCGCTCGCGCTGTGGCCGGCCGCGCGGAAGCGGAGCGAGAGTTCGCGGTAGGACAGCGGCGGGGTCTGGCTGGTGTGGAGTTCGGTGACGATCCGATCCAGGTCGTCGTCGCTCAGCGAGGGGGCCGGATCGAGGGCGGGGACGGGTTCGAAGGGGCCCCAGACGGGCAGTTCCCAGCGGGGCTGTGACGTGGGTGTGACGCGGTCCGTCACGCAGGTCAGGGCCCGTGCGGTGCCCTCGCCCTGCCGGGCCGTCTCCAGCGTCGACCAGGCCCCGGAGAGCCGTTCAGCGGTCTTGGCTTGGATGCGTGCGACGCGTGCCCCGGCCTCGGTCACGGCCGTCAGCCGGGTCTCCTCCGTGCCCGCCTGCGCCCGCAGCCGGGCACGGGCCACGGCCGCCTCGTCCCGGGCCTCCTGCTGGATACCGCGGATCGCGTCCAGTGCGACCGGGGTGAGCGCGGTGCGCTCCCACAGGCCGTGGACCAGCCACAGGCCCTTGGCCGCGAGCGGGAGCCAGGCCACCGCCAGCCACGGGCCGGGCGAGGTCTCACCCAGCGCGTGGGCGACCAGGACGGCGGTGGCGGCCAGGCCGAATCCCCAACCGACCGTGGTGACCGGGGTGGAGTGGTCGCCCTGGGCGGCGAGGCGCCGTTCGTAGGCGAGGGTGGCCAGCCACCCACCGTCCAAACCGAGACCGACCACCAGGGCAATCGGCCACGGCATCGAACCACCGAGCCACATCACCACCACAGCCAAAGTGAGGACCATCGACACGACCGTCATGGCGACGGCCGGCGCGGCGGTCACCATCTGCTTCCTCATCCCGCCTCCCCCGTCCGGGAGGAGACGAAGGGGGTGTAGGTGACCGGGTGCTCGGCCGTGTACTTACGGATGTAGGCCGCGTCGCCGGGCAGGTCCAGGTAGTCGGGGTAGGCGAGCAGGGACCGTAGAGCGACGCGGACGCCCGAGGTGCGGCGTTCGAGCAGTCGGTAGTACTTGCGGTCGTCACCGTCCTCGTTCGACGGCAGCGGCATATCCAGAGCCTCCAGCACCGCCGTCAGCAGCTCCGCAACGTCCGCCGGAAGCATGTCGCGTCCGCTCATGCCGCATTCTGCAGCGGTCATCGCTCCTCACCCGCCTCGGGGAACTCCTCGCACTCGTCGGCGCGGAGCAGGAGCCGGTGGACGGCGACCACGCCGAGCCCGGCGAAAAGGCCGGCGAGGGTGAGGTCCTGGTTGTCGATGACCTGGCCCCAGACCTCCACGGCGACGGCCAGGGCGATCAGGAGCCAGTAGGCGAGGGTGTTCACGCGGCACCCCCCGCCTGCGCCAGGCCGGCGCGGTTGGTCAGGGTGCAGCGCTCGGCCATGACCCGGTTGCGGGCCCGGCGAATCCGCCGCTCGTCCAGCACCGTAGCCGGACGATCCAGGGTCATGATCTGCGCGTCAAGCAAGTCGACCTCCGCCAGAATCAGCGGCATCTCCTGCTCGATCGCGTCCAACTCCGCATCCGACGGCTCACCGTCGAACCCGGCGGCCGTAACAACGGCCTGAAGTGCAGCGATGGACTTCATTGGGTGTGTTCCTCTCGGTCAGGAACGGCCCGAACCGAGCCCCCGGTGTGTCCGCACCGGGGGCTCACGCCGTTTGGAACCATCCGGCTCCCCTCAACCCCGCCCGTACGGAACCCCGCAAGCGGGGCCCGGACGGGCGGAGGAGGCAACCGGCCGCAGCCGCCGAGCGGCTGCGGTGGTCAGATGACGCGGTGGGCGCGGCCGCTCCGCCGGTCCAGCGGAAGCGGCGCCCAGAGTCTTCGTCGCTTCACGTCGGCTTCCATCGGGGCGGACATGGGTGCGTGGCGTAGGTCGCGATCTCTGCCCTTGTCTCACCGCACGTAGAGGACTCCTCGGCCGCCCCGAAGGGCGACCCGGAGCAAGGTGCTTACTGCTCGTGCGGCAGGGCCTACGGCTTGTCGCAGGTGCCTGACGTTTGACGGCCGCTCTTCCCTAGCGAAGGCTGCGGTGCGTCCTCTGTTCAGTTCTCAACCGTGGCAGTCGCTTCCTTCAGAGCCGTTTCACCGGACCCCTCCGGGCATTGCGCGGCAGCACGGATCACCGAGCCGAAGCCCAGTGAGGTACATGTACTACCTGTTCCTCATCATGCGGGGAAGGATTCACATCGTCAAGTCCCTTGGTTCTTCAATGGGTCGCGATGCCGTCCCGCTTGATGTGCCTAGCGTGGCCTGATCAGGGCAGACGCTGGACTTCGTAGATGTACGGCTCCGAGACAACTCGCTACGGTGAAAGTCGTCCCAAGTCGTCCCAGCAGGGGGAGAGCACGACATGGCCAATGAGCGGCTGCGCGGCGCGATCATCGAGAGTGGCCTGACGCTCGAACAAGTCGCCGAGCGGCTTGGAGTGTCGGCCAAGACGGTGGAGCGCTGGATCAATGAGCCCAAGCGGCAGCCGTACCGCCGGTTCAAGTACGCCGCAGCTTCGCTCCTGCAGTGCGAGATGTCCTACCTGTGGCCCGAGGAGCAGACGTCCGCCGAGGTCACCGAGGCGGGCAATGCGGAGCTGGTGAAGCTGTACCCCCATCGCTCCGTCGTGCCGAACCGGCTCTGGCCGCAGCTCTACGCCGGGGCCACTCGGCACTTCGACGTGCTGGTCTACTCGGGCTTCTGGCTCACCGAGGATGCTGCCTTCCACCAGGTGGTCAAGGAGAAGTCGGCCGCCGGTGTCCCGGTCCGGTTCATGCTCGGGGATCCCGACTCTGCCGCCGTCGCCACGCGCGGGGCGAACGAAGGGATCGGTGCCGCCATGGCGAGCAAGATTCGAAACGCGCTGGTCAACTACGCGCCATTGTTCGGACTTCCCGGGGTGGAGTTCCGGCTCCATTCCACGACGCTCTACAACTCCATCTACCGGGCGGACGACGAGATGCTCGCCAATGGGCACCTGTATGGAGTGGGCGCGTACATGGCCCCGGTCCTGCACATCCGGCGCATCCCCGGAGGCGAGCTGTTCGACGCCTACGCTGAGAGCGTCGAACGGGTCTGGGAGACGGCGCGGCTGATCTCCTCGCCCACTGACCTGGGAAGTTCTAGCGCATGAGCCGGATCGACTACTTCCGCGACCCTGCGGCCCCGAAGGCCAACTCGGTGGTGCCCTCGGTTACGGCCGTCGTCCGTGACGATGCCGGGAGGCTTCTGGTCATCCACAAGACCGACAACGACTTGTGGGCGCTTCCCGGTGGCGGCCACGACATCGGCGAGCGGATCGCCGACACCGTCGTGCGTGAGGTGGAGGAAGAGACCGGGATCAGGGTCGTGGTGGACGGGATCGTCGGGCTCTACACCGACCCCGAGCACGTGCTCGCGTACGACGACGGCGAGGTGCGGCAGCAGTTCTCGATCTGCTTCCGGGCGCACCCGGTCGGTGGATCCCTCCGCACGAGCAGCGAATCGAAAGAGGTCCGCTGGATAGCTCCGGCGGACCTCAATGACTTGGATATTCACCCGTCCATGCGGCTGAGGATCCAGCACGGCCTGGACAAGTCGCGGCGCAAACCCTACATCGGCTGAGTGCCGGACGCGGCGGCCATGCGGCCCTCCACGCGCTCGTTGGCGGCGTAGATCTCCGGCGCCGCCCGCTGAATGAACCGGCCTACGATCGTGTCCGGGCCGTACCGCTGCACGATCTCGTCCAGGCGTGCCGCCGGCGTCGTGTACTCGCCAGTCGGCGTCGTCGTCATGTCGGACACGATGAGCGCGTCCACCAGCTCGGGCCGCTCCAGCTCGAATTCCATCTCTAGCTCGTGCCGGAGGCCCCGCTCCTCGGCCTCCAGGAGCGCGCAGGAGTGGTGGGCGACGAGCCGGACGACCCGCTCGTCGGCGCCCTCCTGGTCCTGGAGGAACCGGGCCCCATCGAGCGGGTGGAAGCCGGTGGTGGCGATGGACGGGGAGTAGCCGATGTCATGCAGGACGGCGGCGGCCTCCAGCAGCTCAGCGTCCCGCCCCAGGATCGGGCTCAAAGAACGCGCCCGCTTGGCAACCCCGAGGGAGTGCGCCCAGCGGCGCGGCAACGGCTCGGACAGCAGCGATTCGGAGAGCGAGTACGCCCACTCAGTAAGCCCCATGTCTGCCAAGACTACGGCTCCACATGTGAGGTCGGGAGGGCGCGCACAGTACGCCCCTTGCCGTGGACGGTGTCGAGTAAACCATTGCCCTCCATCTGAGCAAGGGCTCGACGTACCGCCGTACGGGAGACCTCGAACCGCGCGCACAGCTTCGACTCCGACGGGTAGGCGTCACCCACCGTCAGCGCGTCTTCCGTGATCAGATCGGTCATGCGGTCAGTGAGAGACTGGAGGGGCTTGGAGGACACACGCCATCCGACACCGGGCACAGAGCTGATCAGCTGCTCGGCCTCCAACACTTTGAGCGCGCGCCTGATTGTGTTACGGGAGACGTCGTGCGCCCGCATGAGAGCGGCTTCGGAAGACATAGCACCCCTGAGGGAGCCCTCCTCGATGTCCCTCCGCAACGCATCAGCAATGAGCAGATAGGTTCCGCGCGGGCTGGCCTCCGCCACGGCACCTCCTTCCACAAGCTTCGGTTGCTGCCAGGGTCGCACGTGACGCCGACAAAGAGACTGTCGCGTGCCGATCTGCCCCTCCGGCAGACGGCGGAGCCCTGCTGCAGACCAGGCTCTCGGGGAGACCTAATCACCTTCGTTGAAATCTTCACCAGCGAGCCCGCTAGACAGGGCATCGATAATCTGCTGGACCGCATAGGCGTCACCTGCGGCGTTCAACCGAGAAAACAAGGCGCTAGCCTTGCTGAATTTTTCGATGGCCGCCCTCACATCTCCCATCATCCCGTAGGTGCGTCCCAGGTTTGCCCACATACACGCCGAAAGAATCAACCCTTCAAATCCTGAGAGAATTCGAATACCCTCTTCGAAGCTATCGATCGCCTGTGTAAACTTCCCCTCATCCGTATACAGCAGACCCAGTTGATTCAACGCCTGAGCTTCACCAAAACGATCCTCATTCAGCGAGCACAGCTTCAGAGATTCCCGGCACGCAGCAGCCGAAGCTTCAATATCCCCAATCCCCCTGAGCGCATTTGATAGATTATTCAACGCTTTCGATGCGTCACCACTCCTACCTTGCGCCAAAAGAAGTTGCACGGACTTCCGGTGCGCCTCTACAGCCTCGCCATAACGGCCCAGATCATGGAGAGTGCTACCCAGAAGGGTTAGCGATACCGCTTCACTTCCATGAGCTCCGAACTCCCGAAATTTCGCAATGGCCTCCTGATGCATGACAAGCGCCTCAGAAGGTCGCCCAAGTTCACGGAGAGCGCTGGCTGCATTATCCGTAGCCCTGGCGAAACCAAGGTTATCCCTTAGAGTCAAGTAAAGAGTCGCCGATTCCGAATGCGCCTCAAATGCCCCACGCAGATCGTGAGCTTCAAGAAGAGCATTTCCCGCATTATTGAGATATCGGGCCAGCATTTCATCGTCATCTATTTGCCGCGCGATAGAAATCGCTTCCCTGTGAAACCTGACAGCCTCTTCAATCTCGTGTAGCTCTCTGTAAGCCATGCCAAGGCTGTTCATTGCATTGGCCTCAAACTCTTGATTAGACTCCCCCTGAAGCAGCCGCAATGAAATGGTCATCATATCTCTCCACTCGCTATACAGACGTCGAGCATCGAGATACCTAGCCAACCTATGAGGAACTTCCACAGCAAACCAACGGAGCCCCTCATGCTCGGCAGTCAAATTGACGCCAGAAATTAGATTCTCGTACTCAGTATCGAACCAGCTAAGCGCCGCGTCGCGGGAGCTAAAAAGCTCAGACGACAGGTCGCCCCCCAGTGCCAGGGATGCATGGCGAGAGTGATCAGTGTAGTAAGTGAGCACACGCATCAAGGCATCCTCCTGGCCAGGCAGATCAGCCACCGCCTCAAGCGCATACCGTCTCACCAAGTCATGTAGTCGCCAGCGCCCCCATTCCGCACCTTGCTCTACCAAATGGGCGCGGCTCATCTCGATCAGAAGTTCCTCGGCAGCATCAGCCGTCACCTCAATCAAGCGAGCTGCCGCTGCCGTCGAGATATCGAACCCCGGAGTAAAAGAAATGAACCCCAACAGCGTCTTCTGAGTTTCAGTAAGCCGCTCAAAAGATAGATCGAATACCGCGCGCACTCCTTCTTCCTCGCGACTGAGGCGATCTATAAGGTTACTTCCTTCCTGTAGAGACTTTACGAGCGATGAGACCGGGCGCCGAGGTGTGTCTACCAGCATGGCCGCGCATATACGAAGCGCAAGAGGGAGGTAGCCACAGATTCTTGCCAGTTCGTAAGCACTCGCAAGTTCCTCATCAATTCGCTCATCAGGTGCGCCCAGCGATACTTCAAGGACCGCCCGGAGGACATCAACCGCAGGAATGGCGTCAAGCGGAGCAACCCGATGCACCCGCGCACCAACGTCGAGCAAATTCCGTGAAGTGACGATCCCGACACTACTTCCATCCGAAGGTAAGAGTGGCTTAACCTGCGCTGCAGACGAGGCATTATCGATCACGACTAGAATTCGCGACCCCTCCTCGGCATACGCAGCCAGAATCGACCGGTAGAGCCTACTTCTATCCTGAAGGTCAGCAGGCACCTGCTCCTCGGCTACGCCCAGAGAGAGAAGTAGGCTCGTAAGTGCCCTGTCAGCCGAGAGATAGCGATCGCGGTCATAGCCGGAGAGGTCAATAAATAGGATTCCCCCTGGGAACCAGCTACCCTCCGCTCTAGCGGAATGCGCAGCCTGTAGGGCCAACTCCGTTTTCCCTGCGCCCCCCATGCCTACGAGGATGTGATTCTTAGCAGCAGACTTACCCCCTTCCATGCTTTGCGGCAGGTCATCCAGAAGGGCCTGCAACTCAGGCTCTCTACCGGCGAATGCAGGGGACTTAGCGGGAAGGCCAAGGAGTGCAGGCCGAATCTCCCTGGGAAGGTTGAGCACTACGTTCCTTCCCTGGATCACTGCATGGAGGTACAGCCCCCCTCGAATCTCATTACGTGTCCCTCCCACATTCGCTTCCCCTGCATCCATCGGCGTTCCCAGTTATCCGTTCAAGCCGTTGAAGTTGATGCCAGAGAAGTCGCGTCCTTGAAGGACAGGGCCTTCTTGTGTTCCTCCGCTGATGGTGTTGCTTGTCTCCCCATCGCCGGTACGCAACGCCTGCGCCTGCTGGTGCCACTGCGTCAGACCGTCCCTGAAGGCTGAGTCTCGCTCCGCCCGCAGGAGAAGGGCTTCGCTCAGGGCTTGGGCTCGCTCCGCCGCCTGAGGTGATGCCTCCAGGGAGGCTAGCTCCAACTCTCCGCCTGCCGTCTCTTGCGAGTCCCGCCTGACGAGGTCCGCAAGCTTCACCCACAGTCGCTTTCCGGCTTCGCCCCCTGCCCCGCCGGCTACCGCCAGCAGGAGCGCAGTAGAGATCGGTTCCATGTTCGCCACCCTCCAGGTCTGTCGTTGACAGCGTCATGCTTCCAGAACGACCGACTGAACGAGGCTGGTTGGTGAAGACGTCCGTGCCTCCCTGTAGCAGCACACAGGCCGAGACCACCACAGCACGGCTTCCAAGACAGGCCTGGCCGCACCTATCAAGCTCTGGACCTTGCGCGGCCGTGGCTCCTTGCGCCCCCGGGAACGTCTGATTCCGGTGAATACGTGAGAACTCGCTTTCCTTGGCCGTACGGTGACGCACAAAAGCTGAGGTCAACGCCTCGCCATACGCGATGCGCTCGGGTCCCTTCTAAGCACTTGGCCGCAGGTTCGAGTCCTGCCGGGGGCGCTCCGCACAAGACCCTCCTTCGGGAGGGTCTTTTTGCTGGTCAGGGGCGATTTTCAGTCGGTGGCGGGGGCGTCAGGGGGACGGCCCCGGATGGCTCGTTCTGTCCGGCTGCAACCGGCCAGGAGGGACCTTCGCCGGCCGTCCGGACCGAAAACGGCCCGAAGTTTTGGGCCGCCCACCGCCCGCCTCACTGCGATCCGCACGCTCTTCTGCACCGATCAGCCCCCGGTCGAATGACCGTAAGCCGCCCTTCCGACCACGGGCTCGGCACACACGCATGTACGCGTTCCACTCCGGCAGGGCCCTGGCGGGATGCGACCGGGCGGAGATCTGCCAGGCCACCAGCAGGTCACCCCGCTCGAACGAACAAGCTGCGCGCATCCACTCTGCGCCGCACAGTTTGTTCGGGCTCACGTAGAGAAGGGTGTCTCAGGCGGTCGGCCACATCCTCCAGACGACGGTCGAAGGGGCCGCGCCCACGTGGTCGGCAATCGCGTCGTCGTCGCCCGCCAGGTGGCGAGGGGTGACCCCGTACACCGGGTTCGGGAGGGAGGAATCGTCGTGATGCTGCAGGTACAGGGCGCCTCCATGTGGTTGAGGTTCGGGGCGGTCGGCTACGTTGACATGGCCGCACGGCCGTATCCGGTGCCCTGGGCTTCTTTGCCGTCTGCCTCCGGCGAACTGCCTCAGCAGCGCGGCCCGGCCACGGCCGAGCCCCGAGACGTCCTCGCCGACGCCGCCTACCAGGCCGACAGGATTCTCGACTCCCGTGGGATGCAGGGCAGTCGGCGGAGGTGCTTCGCGTCGAGCTGCCGCCCGGCCGCTACCGCGTCTAGTTGTTGCGGGACATGACGTTGGTGACACAGGCCGATGTCAGTGAAACCAAGATGCTTCGACGGGCATCGGTCGGGTAGCGTGCGGGCCATGTCGAGTCCTGAGTCAGACAAGGTGGGGGCTTTCGGTCACGCCGTCAGCCCCCTGAACCACTGAGCTCATAGCCCAGTCGTCGCGCCGATTTTTGCGGTGGGACGAGTGGCGCTGGGGGCTGGCCGCGGTGGCGAGATGACCTTCTCGTGCTTCTCCTCACCTCGGAGCCACTCGATGCCTCTCCCGCTATACCTGCTTGCCATGGCGGTTTTCGCCATGGGCACCTCGGAGTTCATGCTCGCCGGCCTCTTGCCGGACATCGCCTCAGACCTCGATGTCACAGTCGGGACAGCCGGAACGCTCACCTCGGCCTTCGCGGTCGGTATGATCGTCGGTGCCCCACTTGTGGCCGCGCTTGCCCGCAACTGGCCCAGGCGCTCCAGCCTTCTCGGATTCATCCTCACTTTCGCGGCAGTTCATGCTGTGGGCGCCATGACCACCAGCTTCCCGGTCCTGTTCGCCACCCGGGTCGTCGCCGCGCTCGCGAACGCAGGGTTCCTTGCCGTCGCTCTGACGGCTGCCGCCATGCTGGTCTCACCCGACAGGAAGGGACGTGCGCTTGCCGTGCTGCTGTCAGGCACGACGGTGGCCACGATCGCCGGTGTCCCTGGCGGCTCGGTGCTCGGCACGTTGCTCGGCTGGCGGGCGACATTCTGGGCTGTCGCCGCTCTCTGCCTGCCTGCGGCTCTCGGTATCCTGAAGGGAATCCCAGCAGGACGTGATGAGGATGAGGCGACTGCCACGCCCGCGTTGCGAGCAGAGCTCGCCCAGCTCACACGGCCGCGGTTGATTCTGGTGATGCTGCTCGGCGCGTTGGTGAACGCGGCAACCTTCGCAAGCCTCACCTTCCTCGCCCCCGTGGTGACCGACAGCGCCGGGCTGGGCGAGTTGTGGATCTCTGTCGCTCTGGTGCTCTTCGGCGCCGGTTCCTTCGTGGGCGTCACCGTCGCTGGCCGGCTGTCCGACCGGCGTCCCGGTCCGGTCATCGCAGTCGGCGGCCCGCTGCTGCTCATTGGCTGGCTGGCCCTGGCGATGCTGGCCAACGAGCCGGTCGCCCTGTTCATCCTCGTGTTCGTGCAGGGCGCACTGTCGTTCGCGCTGGGCAGCACGCTGATTACACGGGTCCTCTACGAGGCCGCGGGAGCCCTCACCATGGCCGGCTCGTATGCGACCGCGGCGCTCAACGTGGGCGCCGCCGTCGGCCCCGTCATCGCTGCGGCCACCCTCAGTACCGAAGCCGGGGACCTCGGGCCTCTCTGGGCAAGCGGACTCCTCGTCGCGGTCGCGCTGCTCATCGCGTTCCCCCTCCTCACCGCCATCACGGCCGGCCGGAGCACCGAGGTGCTCCGGTGACACACGCGAACGCCCCTTTGAACATCGAGGGACGCCGACGGCTTGTGGAGCGCTGCCGCACCCGTCCGATCGCGCATGTCGCCGCCGAGGCCGGTGTCTCCCGCGCCTGCCTGTCCAAGTGGAAGAACCGGTACGACACGCACGGCGAACTTGGGCTGCAGGACCGCCCAAGCGTCCCGCGATCCTCACCGACCCAGACCCCACCCGATGTCGTCGAACGGATCGAGCAGCTGCGGCGGGACAACAAGTGGTCCGCCCGCCGGATCACCCTCGAACTCGCAGGCCAGGGAGTGCAGATCAGCGAGCGCACCGTAGGCCGGTGGCTGGCGCGCCTGGGCATCAACCACCGCCGGTTCCTCGACCCCGACGGCTCGGCCAACAGGCGCCCGTCGAAACGGATCGTGGCCCGCTACCCCGGCCACATGGTCCACCTGGACGTCAAGAAGGTCGGACGGATCCCCGACGGCGGCGGGTGGCGGGCCCACGGACGCGGCTCCGAGCAGGCCAGGGCCGCACAGCACGCGAAGACCGGTGGCGCCAGGGGCGGGTACGTCTACCTGCACTCTGCCGTCGACGGATTCTCCCGCTTGGCCTACACCGAGCCCCTTCCCGATGAGAAAGCCGCCACCACCGTGGCGTTCCTCAGCCGCGCCCGCGCGTTCTTCGCTGCCCACGGCATTCACCGGGTCGTGCGCGTGGTCACCGACAACGGCGCAAACTACCGCGCCGCAGTCTTCGTGCGCTCCCTGATCTCGTGGGCCTCCCGCCACCAGCGGATCAAGCCCTACACGCCCCGGCACAACGGAAAGGTCGAGCGCTACCAGCGCATCCTCGCCGAAGAACTCCTCTACGCCAGGCAGTGGACCTCTGAAGCAGAACGAGCTCGGGCGATCGCGGTCTGGAACGTCCACTACAACTACCACCGGCCTCACACCGCCGCCGGCAACCGTCCTCCAGCCTCACGCCTCCACGTGAGCGTCACCAACGTCATGGCCAGCAACATCAGTCGCTGATCATCGATCCCGACCCGAAGTCGCAGTTCATGCTGGACCGACCGAATAGCCTCGCCGGCAACAGGACGAAGGGACATGGTCGCGGAGGCGGCCGGATCAGCCTTGGGAGAGCGCCTCTCCGCTTCCAGCTGGGAGGCCCCGGCGCCCTGGGCGTGTCAGAGGACGAGGCGCCACGGGGGGCTGGAGTCCGAGCACTCCAGGGAGCATGGGGGCCCTTCGTCGCGTTGCTGGAGTCCGGCGATCTGGCCGGTGATGCAGCGGGCGTAGGTGGAGAGAAGCACGGGCACGCCGTTGCCGGCGGAGCCGACGAGGAGGCAGGCCCTACTCGCCGAGGAGTTCCATTCCTACCTGGCCAGCATGAGGTCATTGCCAGCAACGGATCCGTTCGCCGTCCAAAGCCGCCTCGGCGCCGACGGTGTAGTCCCCGGGCCCAGAGCCACCGGGCGGGTTGAAGCGGATGCGTACGAGCACGGGCTTGCCGTCGACCTCCTCCGAGAAGCAGAGACCGGCCAGGGTGTCTGGTGCTTGCCTGCCTTCCTCGTCCAGCGGCAGCCCCTGTTTCCGTGCGATACCCCGGTAGAAATCGACTACCTGCCGATTCGAACCCTCGAACGCATAGTGCTGGTCTGCGTACAACCAGCCGCCTCCGTCGTCCGCGCACCCGTACTCGGCCTTCTCGTTCCCGGAAGCGGGGCGCGCTCCTTCAGGCCTTTCTTGCAGAATGCCCAGGCGTGAGATCTTCTCGGCCTCGCCTTCCTGGCTGCCGCATCCTCCTCGTAGCTCGTAGGCGAGAGCGACTCCACCGGCTGCCAGGACGAGGGCGGTCGAAACCACGGCCACCTTGTAGGCGTTCTTCATGGAGACGTCCTTCAGTGTGGAGGTGGGTTGAGGCTGCCAGGCCCGCTGTGAGCGGACCCGGCAGCCCTCGTATGGCCGGACTTGTACAGGAACGCGTACAGCCCGGTCTTCGAGTGCCAAGCATTCTTCATCGCACGCCTGCCTCGTCCACTGATCGCGAAGTTTCTGGCGCGGGTGTTATTGCGCTGATCGATCCTGGAGTCCACTCTCCCGCCTTCTCCCCACTCGTGTGCATTGCCGAGTACTACGGCGGCGCGGTATCCCAGGAGGAAAGTGAGTGCCGCTTGCCGGATGAAGCGACGGATAGCGTTGTTGCGCTTTCCGTTGCCGGTCATGCTGGCGGCGAGGGTCTGGTGCAGGTTCGGGTGACAGGCAGGTCGCAGTGGGGGCAGCTCACGCTGTAGAAGTCGTACTCGGCCATGCTCCATCCGGTCGCGCCGGCGAACGCGAGATCCGCCCGGAAGAACGCCACCGCGAGCCGCGGTGGAAGATCACCTTCATCGATGCGGCGGGCAAGTACGTCCCTGAGCTCAGCGATGACGGGAGCCATTTCCCGTACGAGCTCGTCGGTGCCATGGTCCTGCAGGACACCCGCGACGATCGCCCCGGCCAGTTCCAGTGCCCGGTCCACCGCAACCGTTTCGCCGGAGCGGTCGAGGTCTCCCAGATACGGGAGCGCGGCAAAGCTGGCGGCCGAGACGGTGAGCCCCTCGGTGGCCAGGAGGTGCCAGAGTTCCCGCCAAGCTTCTCCGTCGAGGGACGGCGAACGCAGAACCCGCTCAAGAACAGGCGGAACCTCGTCATATGGTCCGCGCCCGTACCTCGGCGACTGCCACTCGATCATTCGCCGATTCAAGCACGGGGCCGCACGGAATCGAGCCCGCCGGATCGTGCATCCTGATCCGATGGCACAGCCCGGAGCCAAGCACGTGAAGGTGCACTTCCGCCTGGAGACGGATGGCGATTGGCCTCCCGCCTCGGTAGAGCGTCTTTGGGCTCTCGACCGAGGCGACGGCACCGTGCAACTCGACAACACTCCCTGGTTCGTGCGCGGCGTGGCCTGCGGAGACGTCCTCGCCACCCACCCCGCCGAGGAGGGCATTCTCTGGGCGGGCCCTGTGATCGAGCCGTCTCAGAACTGCACGATCCGACTCATCGTGTTGCGGGACAAAGGATCTGGCGCGGCACGGCAGAGCGTTCTGAACGCCTTCGCGGAACTGGGAGTGGGTGGAGAGGGGATCGAACGATTCGGCATGGTCGCCCTCGACGTGCCGCCGGAGGCGGACCTCGCGAAGGTCCGGCGGCTCCTCGACCACGGCGTGGCCCGAGAATGGTGGGACATGAAAGAGGGCTGTATCACCGACGCCTGGCGGGCAGCACATTCGGGGTGAGCGGTTGCGCGCCCGCTACCCACCGACGGCTTCGCTCCAGCTCCCGTCCGGGCCGCGGTGGAGACTCCTGCGTTGCATCCGCCGGGCCGCCTCTTCGAGTGCTGCCCGCTCCTGGGCTCGCCGGGACGTATCCGGGTCCGTGAGGTCGAAGCCGAGCAGCGGGATCTCGTCCGGGTCGACGTCCTCGGGCGAGGGCCGGCCTTCCAGGAGGAAGCCGAAGAGGGCTCGAAGGGCTTCGTTGCCCAGTTCCAGAGGGTGGAACGGCAGCGCGTACGGCTCCTCGCCCCACGCCGGGTCAGACTCCACGGGCCGGTCACCGGCCCAGTAGGGCAGCTCGAAGGGGAACGGGTCACCGATGTTCTCCACGATGCCGCCGTCCGGCGAGAGGCTCAGCGAACGGCGGAGGCGACCCTCCTCCCAGACCGCGAAGGCAAGCCGATCCGAGACGCTGTGCATCGCGTGCAGGATCACGCGACGGCCTGTGGCGGCCTCCAGAAGGTGCGCCGGGAGTTCCGACGGGCGGTCGAACATCAGACGCCGGTCGCAGACCAGGTCCACGCCCGGGAAGCTCGCCGCGTACGTGTGTCCCTCCGGCGGGTACGTCGATTCGCCCAGGACGTCGCCCTCCGCCGACTCCCTCCCCCAGCCCGGAAAGACCCGGGCGACCAACGCCGCCGTTCCCTCTGCCTGCGGCTCACCGGCCGCCTTCAACGCCGAGGCCACGTCTCCGTCCGCGTACGCCAGTAGCGCCGTCTTCGCTCCCATGCGACGCACGCTAGCCCCCACCGCTGACAGCCCCGCCGTCCCGAAAACGCCCGAAGTTTTCGGGGCCGCCCGCTGTCCTGCCTCGCTCCGGTCCGCGTGTTCTCCGCTGCCGCTGGGTTCCCGGGTGAATGCCGTCGACGTGCCGCCTCGGCTCCGACAGGCAGGCCTGAGCGCTGCACGGAGTGCGGCGAGGGCGAGAAGGAAGTCGGTGACCGTCTCTTGCCGGTGGGCGAACTCGCCGGTGGTCACGCGTTCCTCGGCCTGGGCGAGGACGGTGAACTGTACGTCGTCGCCAACTGGCTGGCCCGATTCGGCCGTATGCCCGAGGCCATGGAGAACCTCGTCCTCGGGGTCATGCCCGTGCGCATGCCGGAACCCGAGCAGGCCGGGACACAGGAGAACGTCCTGAGCCGCCGGCACGACGCTCGTGGTCGTCCGCTCAGGACGTCGCGGTATTCCCGAACGTGGCGAGGAGTGCCCGGGCGCGGTCCCGGAAGGCTTCGTCCTGGCGGATGATGCGGTTCTCGACTCCCGAGCGGACCACCCGGGCGTCGCCGTCGGCGAGGACTTCGAGTCGGCGCAGGTGGTCGTCGTTCAGGGCGGCGCTTCCGAGGGCTTCCAGGGCGTCGCAGGCACCCACCGGGTCGGCGTCCGACTCGGCGGACGCCAGGGCGGCGGAGGCGAGCGCGGCGTGATCCAGAGCGGCAGGGTCCGCCACGGCTACGAGGGCCAGCACCGCGGTCGGCGCCTGCACCGGATCGTCGAGGGCCGCCTCCAGCCTGGCGGTGAGCGGACGACCGGCAGGACCGAGGAGCGCGGTCGTCCGGGCGGCCCTCGCCACCGACCAGCGGGTCCACTGGCCCTGCGCGGCGCGGTCGAAGACCGACGCGAGGACGGCGACGACGGGTTCCGGGTCCCTCGTGACGCGCCACAGGGCTTCGGCGAGGGCCGTGTCCGCGTCCAGCGCGGGTTTGGTGTCCTGGTCCGGGTCGCTGAGCGCCCTGCGCAGGAGCGGCGCCAGGGCCGCTCCCCGGGGGCCGAGCGCGGCGGCGGTCCTGGCGGCGTCGCGCAGATCGCGGCCACCCCGGCCGAGCTCCTGTTCGAGGCATCGCAGCAGCGGTGCGGGATCGCCCGTGAGGTCGTACAGGGCCTTCGCCGCCGGGAGGACGTCCCGTTGGGCTGCCGCACGCAGCGCGGCGACGGCCATGTCGCGATCCGACGGAGCACAGTCTGCCGCGACGGAGACAAGGACACGTGAGGCTTGGCCGGGAAAGTGCGGGACCGCTGCGCACAGCTCGGGCAGCGCAGCCACCGCCGCGGCGCCCCACCCGGCCAACAGGCTGGTCAGCTGCCACGGTTCGTTGCCGCTGAGCGCCGCGGGCCGGGAGAGGCAGGAGCGAACGGCATCGAGGAGTTCCCTGTCGAACGGGAAGGCCGCGCCTTCCGCGTCCCACAGTCCGGTCGCCGCGTCGAGGGCACGCGGGCGGCGCCCGAGGCCGGCGGCGAGGAGCGGGGCAGCCTGCTCGGGTGCGACGAGCACGAATGCGGCCAGAGCGCGGTCGGCGTGATCGTCCTCCCGATCCGGGTTCCGTCCGGCGAGGGGGGCGAGCACGTCCGCGGCGGGTGCGGCAGCGTGGGCCAGCCGCCCCAGGAGGGACGCCATGTCCACCACCGCCTCGTCGTCGACGGCCGCCGCGCGCAGGCCCTCCACCAACTGCTGCGGGGCACTGCGCGAGAGCATGCAGGCACGGTCGGCCGCCCAGAGGCCTTCGGCCCGGACTTCCGCTCGATCGTCACGCAGGGCCGCGTCGACGAGGGCCGACGCCGCCTCCCGTTCCCGCCCGAGGTCCCGACCCAGGAGGGCTTCGACGACGGCGGCCAGGGGCTCGCCGCGTTCGAGGTCGAAGTCGGAACGCAAGGAGTCGGCAGGCAGGAGCGACAGCATCGTCGCGTGCAGGGAGTCGGTCCACGAAGCATCCGCATCGAGGCGGGCGAAGAGGGCGGCCAGCCGCACCACGGCAGGCTGGGACGGGTCCAGGACGGAAGCCGCCTCAGCCGCTCCGCGCTGCGGGTCGAGCCGAGCGATCCCGGCCAGGACCTCGGCCCGGACGGCGGGTTCGGTCTCCTCCGCCCAGCGGGTCCCCAGCGCGGACAGGACGGTCCTGCCGGCGCAGGTGTGCGAAACCGCCCAGGCGGCGGTCCGCCGGACGTCCGGCTCGGCGTCGGCCAGCAACGGCAGAAGGAGCTCCAACTGCGCGGTCACGGAGGCCCGAACGCCCCCCGGTGCCACGTCGTGCTCGTCCTCGCTCTCGGCCATGTCACCGAGGAACCCGAGGACGTCAGCCGCGTGGTGGCCGGCCGCGGCGACCCTGGCGAGGAACGGCACCGCTTCCGCGCTGGCCGGGTAGACCGTCCCCTGGTGCAGCAAGCTCCCGTACAGCTCCGACAACGCTTCGGACGCCGCGGCGGCGTCCGTACCCGTCAGGGCCCGAAGCGCGTCGGGGACGTCCTCCGCGCTGCCGTACGCGTGGGAGAAGGAGGCCCAGGGCAAAGCGTCCAGGCCGTCGAGCGGGTGTGCGGGATCCATGCGGGGCATGGTGCCATCCGGCTCTGACAGGGCCTTCCCACGGCCGGTGGCACGGCTCGTCGGACACCCTTCCGACTGGTTGGAGTGCACCGGCCCCGTCACACGACGGCACATCGCACGGAACGGCCTTCACGGCGCAGCTCCGTCGGCAAGGCGCGAGGGGCGTCGCGCCAAGAAGCCCCGGCCCGAGCACCCCTCGCCGAAGAGGCCGCGGCACGGGCAGGGCCGACGCTCGAAGGCAGCCGCGGACCGGGCAACGCGCGATCACTTCGGCCACGACGAGGTGCGGGCGGGCGTGTCGCTGTCCCTCGGCAGCCTTGACGACGACCTCCTGACCGCCCGGGGCACGTTCTGCACTCCCCTGCCGGACACCCCGCCGTACCTCCCCGGCCTCGAACGGGTGCGGGACGTCGCCGTGGCGGAGCTCTCCGTACGCGACTGCCCCGGCGGGGGCGCGGTCCGAAGGCGGCCGTGCCGCAACGTGTCCGTGGCGGCGGCGTGCAGCGATCGACGACGAATGCGCCGGTGCGGGAGCCGGGGAAGGGCTCGGGTACGGCCCGGTCCGTCGGCTGGAACGGGTCGGAAGCGGCTTTCGGCGGCCGTTCGGCCAGGGAAGCGGCCCGTGGTTTCGAGGCGATCCCCAGCAGGACGAGAGCGGACAAATCGCCGTTCTGGTTGAAGCCGTCAGCACACCGGGATCATGCTTGCCGTCATGTCTCCCGCCGCCGCGCTCGACGTGTCACACCTGCCCGACTACGCGTACGACTGGGCCCTGGTCGACGTCGAGACGTCCGGCCTGATCGCACGGCGTGACCGGATCCTCTCGATCGCAGTGCTGACCTTCGGGCCGGACGGAACCCGGATCGACGAGTACTCCACCCTGCTGAACCCGGGCTGCGACCCCGGCCCCGTGCACGTCCACGGCCTGACCGCGGAACGGCTGGACGGTGCCCCGACCTTCGAGCAGGTGGCCGGACGGATCGGAGCACTCCTGCAGGACCGCGTCATGGTGGCTCACAACGCGCAGTTCGACTACGACTTCCTGGCCCATGAGTTCGCCCGCGCACGGCTCCACCTCCCGGTCGCCCAGCGGCTGTGCACCCTGGCGCTGAACCGGCGCGTGGATCCGCCCTCCGTCGACCTCAGCCTGGCGTCGCTGGCCGCTCACTACGGCGTGCCGCAGACGAACGCCCACGACGCGCTGGACGACACGCGAGTCCTTGCGGGAATCTTCCGTTCCTCGCTCTCCGAAGCCGCGCGGCTGGACGTCCCGCTGCCGCTGGTGGCCTGCCCTCCCCGGCAGGATCCGCAGTTCGCGCCGAATCCGCCGAAGACCCCGTGCGCCTACCGGAACCCCGGCCGCCTGACACCCGACGGTCCGCTCGTCCAGGGCATGAAGATCGCCATCACGGGCGAGACCGCGACCTCCCGGGCCGAGCTGGTGGCCCGGTGCGTCGACGCCGGCCTGAACGTCATGTCGTCGGTCAGTCGGCACACCAGCGTCCTCGTCACCAATGACCCGGCCTCGGGCTCGGCGAAGGCACGGCGTGCGATGGCCGAAGGCGTCACGGTCGTCGACGAGCACACCTTCCTGAAGCTGCTGGGAGAAGTGCGCCCCGGGACCCCTCACCAGGATCGAACACCGCAGGGCCCCACAGGAACCACGCCCCCGGCCACGCCCCCGGCCACACCGTCGACGCCGACGACGCCCCCCGCCGCTGCGACCGCAGACCTCTCCGCCCCCGGGCGCCCCGGGGGCACGCCCCGCCCCAAGCCGTTCGGCCGCCGACGGGTCCTGGTCCTGGGCGGCACCCACGAGGAGGCGTCCGCCGCCCGGGCCAGGGTCGTCGAGCTGGGCGGGGCCGCCGCGATCAACCTCTCGGCGAGCGTCACCGACGTCGTCCTCTTTCCCGGGGGCGAACTCGACCGCCGCATGGCCCGCGTCACCGCGTTGGAGCTCCCGGTCCACGCCCACGCCTGGCTTGGAGCAGCGCTCGCCCCCGAGCCGCCCGGCATCCACGCCCGGAGCGATGCGAGGGGCCATGTCCTGCCGCGCGGCGGGGTCATCGACCTTCCCCCGCTCCTCACCGCCGACCGGTGGCACGTGAGCGCCTCCTGGGCACAGCGGACGGACTGCGAGGTCGACGTCGTCGCCCTCGTCCTCGACGAGGACGAACAGGTCTCCTGCGACGGGGACTTCGTCTTCTACGGCGCGCCGGAAAGCCCCGACGGAGCCACCCGTCTCCTCTGTGACGGTCCGACCGAACAAACCGTCAGCATCAACCTCGCGGCGCTCCCTCCCTCCGCACACAGGATCGCCATTGCCGCCGCCATCGACGGTGCCGCAGCCTTCGGGGAGATCGGGGCGATCCAGATCACCCTCGCGCCGGGCGTCGACGCTCCGGTCACGGCCCAGGCCGCCCTGGACGCCGCCACCAGTGAACGCACCCTGCTCCTCGCCGAGATCTACCGTCGGGGCCCGCAGTGGCGCTTCCGTGCCGTCGGTCAGGGCTACGACCACGGCCTGGAGACCCTCGTCCGTGGATACGGCGTCGACGTGGAGTGACTCCCGTCGCCCACCGGACGGCGAGGGGCGGCCCGGTGGGCCGGATCCGGGAGGAACGGTTCTTGCCGTGCTGCCGGTGCGGGCCCCTCCGTGCGGCCGCCTCCTTCCGGTCCGCCGTCACGCCCGACGCCCTTCCGGCACGGGGGTGATGATCACCCACATGACCACCTGGATCGACGGCACCGACTTCGCCCGTTACGCGCCCATCCCGGAAGAGCTCCTTCCCGGATGGGAGGGGAACGAGGCGGAGGACGTGATCCACGAGTGCGTCTCGGCCTTCCGGCTCGCCGGTCACGACGTCCTGACGCTGGGCGGCGAGCCGCTGCCCGTCACCTGGCTCGCCGAACCCCTCGCGTTCGCACGCTGGTACGAGGCCGACGGCGACGCGGGCCTGTTGCCCGCGGTCCACGGGGCCGTGGATTCCGACGCCTGGGAGGACGTCCTGTCCGTCGCGCTCGGCGGCCGGTACGTCCTGACCGACGCCGGGTACGACGCCGATGAGATCCTGGGCTCCTTGCGGGGCGCACGGCAGCCGGTGGCGGCGCTGCGCGTCGAACTGGCGCCGGGGCGCTACCGCGTCCAGTCGCTGACCGTCGAGCCCGCCCCGGACACGCGGTTCGTGCTGGACCGACTGCTGCCCGAATGATCGTGGGACCCGTCGGGTCGCCCCGTGATGGGATGCGGCCGTGCACTACGCCGACCTCAGTCCCTACGCCTGCCCCGTCACCGAGGACGGGGACGTGTTCACCGAGGTCAGCACCGGCGTGCGGTTCGTCACCGTGCGGAACGCCTACCGGCGGCTCGCCATCGGCTGGTGGGAGGCCGGGCGGCCCTGGACCGCGGGGCCGGCACCCGCGGAGTTCAGGTCCAAGCTTCTGGTGGTGCCGGAGGAGCAGGCCGTGAACCAGGCCCTGGGCCTGCACGAGTGCGACCTGTGCCCCGAACCGCTCGACGACGCCCGCCCCTGGTACGAACCCCGGCCGGGGCACCGGTGCGCGAGCGCCGGTACGGGTGGGATCCGGGTGCCCGGGACGCCGGGGACCGCCTATGCGGCGCCTTCCCCGATCGGGCACTACGTGGTGGACCACGACTACCTTCCGCCTCGGGAGTTCGTCGACGCCGTCCTCGCCTTCGACCTGCGGGGCCGGTCGACCGCGTACCCATGGATCGCCTTTCCCCGGATCCCCGAGGACGCCGAACCGTACGACGCCTCGGTCGAGTGACGCCCCTCGCCGGCACGGAGCACGCCCTCCGCCGGGGGGCGCGGTGCCGGTGGAGCACTCCTACGGGTGGTCGGCGGCCGGTGGGACGGGTGGGACGGACTTCGCGTGGAGGACCTCCCGGGCCTGCTCCGCCGCCCGGACGATGCTTTCGGAGACGAAGTCGAGGAAGCGTGCGATGTTTTCGAGGCGGACGGCGGCCGGGGTGTGGGGGCCGAGGACGTGGACGCCCTGGCGGGCGGTCTCGACGATCTGGTCGGTGGAGCGGACGCTGGCCATCATCGCCTGGTACCAGACGTCGTCGTCGACGACGTAGCGCTCGCGGCGGCGGTCGTCGCGCTCCCGACGGACGAGGCCCTGGCTGTCGAGGAAGGCGATCGACTTGGAGACCGAGGCGGGACTGACCTGGAGCCGCTGGGCGAGTTCGGACGCGGTGAGGCTGCCGCTGTCGGTGAGGGTGAGGCAGGCCATCACCCGGGCCGTCATCCTGGGCATGCCCGAAGCCATGACGACGCTGGTGAACAGTTCTTCGTACGCACGCACGGCCTCGGCATCGCGTCCGTGCGGCTGAGGCGCTTCCTCCGTGCCCCGGGAACCGGGCCGTCGGCGCCGTTGCGCCCGGTGTTCGGTGGCCCGGTGGGCGAGATCGGCGCGGTAGGCGGTGGGGCCGCCGTTGCGCATGACCTCGCGCGTGACGGTCGAGGTGGGGCGGTCGAGGCGTCGGGCGATCTCCGCGTACGCGAGGCCGTCGGCCAGGCCCAGCGCGATCTGCTGACGTTCGGGCTGGGTGAGCCTGCCTCCCGGCATCGTGACCTCCTTCACGGTCCGTGACGCCCCCAGCCTAGCCACCCCTCTCACCTCATTGCAACGAGTGATCCTTTCCGCTCCTTCACGGAAAGGGAGCTCCCTGAGGAATTGCCTCGTTACTCCAAGGCCTGAGGCTTCGAGGCGCAAGACGCTCCCACCAGGAGTACGAGTGCAACACATGCTTTCCAAAGAGCGAAAAGCAATGTGCGGTCGGGCTGCGGGCGGCTCCCCGGCGCTCCGAGACCTCGACCGCACGGCCGGGGCCGTCCGCGGGGCCGCACCCGGCCCGGGCCGTCCGCGGGGTCCGGAGCAGGCCCGGGCCGTCCGCGGGGTCCGGAGCAGGCACGCGCCCCTGGTTGACGCTGGGGGCCGACGGGGTACGGACGGGGTGTGGCCTTCGACGAAGGAAGAACCGTGACGGTCGTGCACGCGTGCGTGCGGGACGGCAGGGGCGGCAGTCCGACGGCCGTCCTCGACGACGGGCCGTTCGACGAGGACGCACGTCGGCGGATCCCCCGGGCCCTGGGCACCTCGCACGCCGTCTTCGTCTCGCCCCGCGGCGGAAGCGGCGACCGCTCCGGCGTCCCCTCGCTCCGGTTCTTCACCTCCGAAGGGGAGTTGCCCTCCTGCGGACACGGAACGATCGCCGCACTGGGATACCTCGCCGCGCGGGCCGGCGGTGAGGCACACCGCTTCTCCCTCCGGACGGCGGAGCGCGCGTTCACCGGCTGGGCCGTGCGCCAAGGGGCGTGCATCCGGGTCGGTTTCGAGGCGGGGACCGTGGAGTTGCGCGAGCCGACGGGGGACGAGTCGGCGCTCCTCCTCCCCGCCCTGGGAATCGCCCCGGACGGGCCCGCATCCGTGCCGGGCGGGCAGGGGAACGCCCTCCGCAGGCGCACCACCGTCCCGCACTCCGCCGGGGCCGCCGGGGCCGCCGGGGCCGCCGGGGGCTTCCTCCCCACCGATACGCGGGCCGGAACGCCGGCCGGGATGCCGGCCGGGATGCGAATCGCGTCCGTCGGACGACCCCGACTCCTGGTGCCCGTGGCCACTCCGGGTGAACTCGCCGCCCTCGAACCCGACATGGAGCGCCTGCGCACCGCATGCGATCGCCTCGGCCTCCTGGGCTGCTACGCGTACTCCGTTCCGACGCCCTCCGGCAGGGTGGCCGCCCGGATGTTCGCCCCGTCGATCGGCGTGCCCGAGGACGTCGCCAACGCCAACAGCACGTCCTGTCTCGCCGCCCACCTGGCGGGCCGGGGCACCGACCGGATCTCCGTCGACATGGGGGACGGCCTGGGCCAGCCCTCCACCATCACCGCCGCCACGCGCGCCGGGGGCGCCGGCGTGCTGGTGGAACTGGGCGGCGCCGTCCTGGTCGCTCCTGCCCGGCCGCTGCCGTAGGCCCTTCCGTCCGTTCCCCTCCGCCCGGCGTTCGCTCCGGAAACCCAGCGGGGTCGGCGCCGTGCACCCCGTCCGCACCGGCGCGGGACGCCCCCGGTCCGAAGCGGTGCGGGACGCGCCCCGGCCCGAAGCGGTGCTAGCGGGGGTGCTCGCCGCGGGGTGCGCCGTCCGCGAGGGGATTGGGCAGGGGGATCCAGGCGTCCTGGTCCACGCCCCGCAGGCGCATCAGGGTGAGGGCCTTCACCTTCAGTTCCGGGGCGAAGAGGGCCGCGCGGTCGGCCCGGTTCTCCGGGGTGGCGGGGAGGTCGTCGTAGGCGCGGCGGGCGGCGGTGGCGACGAGGGACCAGAGCCGGGACTCGGCGGCCCGGTCCCGGTCGGCGAGGGCGGAGACCAGGGCACCGAGGGCAGTGCCGAAGAGGTGGCCGAACAGCATGGTGCGCAGGACGCCCGGATCGTCGTTGGCGACCCGGCCCCCGACGGGTGAGGCGTCGAAGCCGTACCGGGCGAGGCGGCGCGGGCTCAACCGGACGTCGGCGAGGTCGCGGTAGACGAGCCGTCGGGGTCGGGCACCCGGGTCCAGCACGACGAGCAGGTTCTGCCCGTGGGCCGCGGGTGCGACCCCACGGCTCAACAGCCGTACCAGCGGGGGGATCGCGAGGTCGCAGAAGGCGGTCAGCCAGTCGGCGGTCGCGTCCGGGGCCCCGGACGACGCCAGGAGGGCACGGATCAGGGGCGGCCCGTCCCCGGCGGGGCGTGCGGCGAGGGCCGCCACCGGCACCACGGTCTCCCCCGGTCGGAGGCGTGCGGCGGCGGACGGTGACTCGCGGAGCAGGACGGCGAGGTCGGCACTGGGCTCGCCGTTCACCACGGCGGAGGCGGCAGCGAGGTTGCGGGTGATCCGCAGGGGGCTTCCCGAGCCGTTCCGGCCGTGGGGACCGCCAGGTTCCGCGAGATCGGCCACGACCCGGGCGAGGAGGTGCGAGAGCGGTGCGCTGTTCTCGACGCCGCTCGCCGAGATGTCGCGGATCGCACTGGTCATCCGGGTGGTCAGCGCCGTCTTGAGGTGCGGTCCGCCGTCGAGCGGGGCGAGGGTCCGCAGGCTCATCAGGGGGTGGGCCGGTATCGCGCCGACGACGGCCGGCCGGTGTCCGAGCCCCGGCAGCACGTGTTCGCTCTGCCAGGGGTGCACGGGCAGCAGCAGCCGGTCGCCGTCCCGCAGCCCGTCCGGCCAGGCACCCACGACACGGCACCGTCGGGTCGGGACCGCGACCAGGTCGAGCCCCACGACGGGGCGGTGCTCGGGTGCGTACGCGAGCTGCTCGGCCACCGAGAGGCCGGGGCGGCTGCGGCAGCACGGGTGGTACGGGTGCCCGTCGACGACGTCCTGCTCGATCTGTGCCGGCGGCCGGCCGCCGTCCTTCCGGGCGGGAGCGGCCCGGATCGCCCCCGCCCGGGACAGGGCGAGGGAGGGGACGCCGTGGTCGAGCTCGGCGACGAGGGCGTCGGCGCCCGGCAGTCCGAGCGCGGCCAGGAGGGCGGCCGGATGGTCGTGGGCGTGGCCGTCGAGCCGTACGGTCGTGTCCTCTCCGGGGAGCGGCAGGTCGTGGGGGAGTCGGGGCGGCCCGGTGAGGACCCGGCCGTCGGCGAGCTCCACCCGGCCGGTGTCCCCGCGGCGCGCCGCCACCCCCGGCAGCGGCTCGTGGAGCAGTGCGCGCCAGAGCCGGCCGAGGACCGCAGCCCGGGCCGGTGGCAGCTCCTGGTGGTAGCCGGCGAGGAGATGGGGGGCCACGGCGGCCAGGTCGGTGGCGAAGGCCGCCTCAGGGGCGCGCAACATCTGACGGGCGCTCTTGGCGCAATCCGGATCGCGGTGCATGAAGCCTCACTACCCTGCGCAGGATGTCCCCATCGGGAGCCGCCCACCGACGGCGCGAACTGCGCACGGCGGCACGGACGTACCGCGAGGGGGCGCTGTCGTGACGGAAGCCAAGGGCCGGGCGGATGCCCTGTCGGCCACCGCCCTCCTGAACTGTCTGGTCCGGGAAGTGGCCGAGCCCGCTCCGTGTCCGGATGCGGACCACGTCGTCCACCGGCTTCCGGAGACCGGCCGTCTGCTGCGGGTCCGGGCCGGTCGACGCCCCACCGAGCCCTGTGTGCGCACCGACGGCGGGTGGCTCCCGCTGACCTTCGAGGCCCTCGTGGCGCTGGCCTCCGACGAGCTCGGCCGGCGCACCGGCGTCACCAACCGGACCATGGTCACCGAGATGACCGACAGCAGGGACGTGATCGCGGCGCTCCAGGACGCGCGCACGTCCGCGTGTCCGCCGGACGATCCCTATCTGCGGTCCGAACAGGCACTGCTCGCGGGACACCGGTACCACCCGGCGCCGAAGGCGCGCGGGACGGGGGGCCCCGAGAGCTGGCTCCCGTACGCTCCGGAGGCGTACGCCCACTTCCCCCTGCAGCTGCTCGGCGTTCGTGCCGACGTCCTCGCGGAGGAGGGCGACCTGTCCCTCCTCGCTCCGCTCACCGCGGGCGACGTGCCCGACGGCTACCTACCGCTGCCGATCCACCCGTGGGAACTGGACCTGCTCGGCGAGCTGCCGGCCTTCCGCGACGGACGGCTGGTGCGGCTCGGTGCCAGTGCCCCGCGCCCGGGGCGCGCCGTACCGACCTCCTCGGTGCGGACGGTGTACCTGCCGGAGGCCGACTTCTTCTGCAAGATGAGCCTGGACGTGCGGATCACCAACGGCAACCGTCGGCTGGAGCTGCGCGACCTGCTGTGGCTGCGGACCATCGGTGACCTCCTCGCTCCGGTCTTCGATTCCCTGCCGTCGGCGGCCTTCCTCGCCGACCGGGGCTACCGCACCGCCGACCTCGGCGGCCAACACGCCTACGAGGGCTTCGCGGTGATCGCGCGCGAAGGGCTGCGGCCCCGTCTCGGCGCCGGCGTGACGCCCCTCCTCGCGGCCGGCATCGGCGAGGGCTTTCCGGGCAATCCGCTCGACGGGCTGACCCCGGAGCGGGCCCTCGTCTGGTGGCGGTGCTACCTCGATCAGGTGGTGCCGCCGGTGTTGCACGCCTGGCAGCGGCACGGGCTGGTTTTGGAGTGCCACCTGCAGAACGTCCTGGTCGGGGTGGACGGCACCGGCCTCCCCGTACAGGCGCTCTTCCGGGATCACGAGGGGGTGCGGCTGGTCGCCGAGCGGCACCTCGGCCTGCTGGACCGGCACGGGCCGCGGGCGCCCGCTCCGGCGCTGGGCGCGGTGCACGGCTGGCAGCGGCTGGCGTACTGCCTGGTGACGAACAACCTCTCCGAGATCGCCGGTGCGATCACCGACCGCCACCCGGAGCTCGCCGGTGAACTGTGGCCCCTGGCCCGGGCGGTGTTCGCCGGGCACGCGGCGGAGCACGGCTGTTCCGCGGAGGTCGACGCGCTCCTCGGCTCACCGCACGTGCCGGCCAAGACGAACCTGCTGTTGCGCTGGCTCGACGCGGACGGGGCCGAGGCCCGCTACGCGCCCGTGCCCAATCCGCTGCGGAGGAGGGGGCGGGGGCGCCCTCCGGTGTGAGTCCGTGCGGCCTTCCGCCCCGCCCCGGTGCCGTGGTGTGCACGCCGGGTCCCGAAGCGGCAGAATCGCCCCATGGTGATCACCGCGCGGGCCCTCAACCGGTCGACCCTGGCACGGCAGTTGCTGTTGGAGCGGGCCCCGATCGGCGTCGAGGAAGCGGTGCGACGGGTGGTGGGGCTGCAGGCACAGCACCCCGGCTCGCCCTACGTGGCGCTGTGGAACCGGGTCGCGGACTTCGCCCCGGAGCACCTGGACGGTGCCGTGGAGGGGTTCCGGGTGGTCAGGTCGACGCTGATGCGGATCACCCTGCACCTCGTGCACGCCGAGGACTACCGGGCGTTCCGGGAGGGCATGGAACCGACGTTGCGGGGGTCGCGGTTGCACGATCCGCGGTTCACGGCGGCCGGTTTCACGGCTGCCGACGCCGATGCGCTGCTACCCGACCTCCTCGCGTACGCGGGGAGCGCACGTACCGGGGCCGAGCTGCGGGAGCGCCTCGAAGCGGGGCGGGGCGGGCCGGTGGAGTCCGTGGCCTGGCGGATGGTGCGGCAGTACGCGCCGCTGTGGCACGCGCCGACGGGGCCGCCGTGGTCGTTCGGTGCGGCGCAGGCCTTCGTGGCGGCGGACGAACTGCCGGTGCTCAGCGATCCGGAGGCGTCCGCGGCGGGCCTGACCGCGCTGCTCCGACGCTATGTGGAGGGCTTCGGGCCCGCATCCGTGCCGGACATGGCGCAGTTCACGACGGTGCCGCGCCGTTTGGTGCGCGGGGCGGTGCAGACGCTGGAACGGGGAGGGGAGCTGGAGCGGTTCGAGGGGGCCGACGGGACGGTGCTGTACGACGTGCGCGGGGCGGTGCGGCCCGACGAGGAGGTGGCGGCGCCGCCCCGGCTGATGGCGATGTGGGACAGCACGCTGCTGGCGTACGCGGACCGCGGCCGGATCCTTCCGGCCGCGTACCGCAAGCAGGTCATCCGGATGAACGGGGACGCCTTGCCGACGCTGCTCGTGGACGGGTACGTCGCCGGGGTCTGGCGTCCGGTCGACGGCGGGATCGAGGCCTCGGCCTTCCATCCGCTCCCGGCCGGGGTCTGGGAGGCCCTCGCGGCCGAGGCCGAGTCGCTGGGGCGGTTGCTCGCGGCCCGGGATCCACACGTCTACCGGCGCTTCGGACACTGGTGGGACAAGGGCCTCCCGGCGGTCGAGTCCCGGGTGCTGCCGACCCGGTGACACCGCCCCGCGCGGCGTCGCGGTGGCCGGCCGCCCATTGCCAGCCGCGGGAAACGGACCTATCTTCGAGCCGACACCTACGGACCGGGATGCTCGTCAGTCCCGGGGCGGTCCGCCGTTCACGGGCCGGACGGCGGGGAGCGCACCTCCGGGACGACGGGGGCGCGCTGGACGCCGGGCGTACGGGATATCCGTATCCACGTACCCGCAGGAGCTGAGCAGCACATGAGCAAGCACGTCCTGGCGCAGAACCAGTACGGCAAGGCCGAGAACCGCATCGTCAAGATCAACCGTCAGGGCAACGACGGTTCCTGGCACGAGATCCGCGATCTGAACGTGTCGGTGGCGCTGCGCGGTGAGTACCGCGACGTCCATCTGACCGGTGACAACGCCAACTGCCTGCCGACCGACACCACCAAGAACACGGTCTACGCCTTCGCCAAGGAGCACGGCGTCACCTCCCCCGAGGCCTTCGGGATCCTGCTGGCGAAGCACTTCGTGAACGGGCAGACGGTGATCCGCGAGGCACAGGTCCGGATCGAGGAGTACGCCTGGGAACGGATCTCGGTGCCGACGCGCAAGGAACAGCACTCCTTCGTGCGCAAGGGCCAGGAGGTCCGCACGGCACAGATCACCTACTCGGAGAGCAGCGGCCTGCAGGTCCTCTCGGGCCTCAAGGAGCTGACGGTGATGAACTCGACGAACTCCGAGTTCCACGGCTTCCTCAAGGACCGGTACACCACGCTCCAGGAGGCGTACGACCGGATCCTGGCCACCAAGGTGACCGCCCGCTGGGCGAACTCGGCCGCTGCGGCGGCGGACGCGGGCCACGACTGGGACGCCTCGTACGCGAAGGTGCGGCGCCACATGCTGGAGGCGTTCGCGGAGACGTACAGCTACTCGCTGCAGCAGACCCTGCACGCCATGGCGGACCGGATCCTGGACCACGTCTCCACGGTCAACGAGGTCCGGCTCAACCTGCCGAACAAGCACCACTTCCTGGTGGACCTGGAGCCGTTCGGGATGAAGAACGACAACGAGGTGTACTTCGCGGCGGACCGGATGTACGGCCTGATCGAAGGCACCGTCCACCGTGACGGAGTGCAGCCGGTGATCGCGACCAGCGACTGGATCACCGCCTGAGCCGTCCGCACCGCCTCAGCCGAGCCGGGCCGCCGCTTCGACTCCGAGCCACACGGCTCCGAGGCCGGCGGCCAGGCTCCCGGCCGCGTTCAGCGCCGCATAGCCCTTCGCCCCGTCCTCGTAGAGCCGGAAGGTCTCGTAGGAGAAGGTGGAGTACGTGGTCAGGGCTCCGCACAGGCCGGTGCCGAGCAGCAGGTGCAGGCGGGCCGAGGCGACCCCGGTGAGGAGTCCGAGGGCGAACGAGCCCAGGACGTTGACGGCGAAGGTGCCCCAGGGGAAGACCGAGTCGTGGCGCGCCCGGACGGCGCGGTCGGTGAGGTAGCGCAGGGGGGCGCCGACGGCGCCCCCGACGAGGACGAGCAGCCAGGTCACGCGCGCACCACCCGGCCCCGGGCGACGGCCCGGGTGAGGCTGATGCCCGCCCAGACGGCGGCGAGGGCGGTGAGCAGGGTCCCTCCCAGGTAGAGCAGGCCCCGGGCCGGGTCGCCCGCGGCCAGCAGCCGTTGGGCGTCGAGGCCGGCCGTCGAGAAGGTGGTGAACCCGCCGCAGACGCCGGTGCCGAGGAAGGGCCGGAGCAACGGGTGCGGCGCGGTGATGGTTTCGGTGAGCAGCACCATCAGGGCGCCGAGCAGTGCGCAGCCGGCCGCGTTGACGACGAGGACCGTCCAGGGGAAGGCCCCGTCCGGGGTCGGCCAGACGAGGGTGGCGCCGTGGCGTGCGACCGCGCCGAGGGCGCCGCCGGCGGCGACCGCGCCGACGACCGGCAGATCCTTGCGCAGCGCCATGCGGCCAAGACTACGAGACGGGTGGGTGGGCTCCGCGCGGGCCCGTGCGGAAGCGAGGCGCACGGGCGGGCGTCCCGGCCTGGGGCATTTAACCGGGTCCGGCCCGTGCAGCCTCGCTCTGCGATGGTCCGGCCACGCCGTGCGACGGGTCAAAGCGGGGGCGGAGAGTCTGTCAGATCCCCCCTCGGGGTATCGCCGGGGTCCGGACGGGAGCAGCCCGAGGGCTGGTGCGCCTCTGGTCCGGAGAGTTCACCGACACCGCGACCATGACTGGAGGCAGGCCTTCGACGATGGCTCTGACCTGCAAAAACCGGCGAGTAGGTGGTCCGGCCACCATCTGGCGGCCGATTCGGGTGCCGGGTACACCTCGCCCCTGTGGAGGGCGCTGCGCGAGGCTGGCGGAGCAGCGGGAGGGAGCTGCGCAACCTTCGGGCAGGAGTGTCGTGAGTACATCCGTCGCAACCAAGCGCAGGGCCGTCACCAGGTCGGTTCCACAGGCCGGGGCGCTGGGCGCCGCCAGGCCGTCCGGCGGCGCGGGGACTTCGCGCGAGGCCGTCTACGCCGAGCTGTGTGCCGCGCTGTTCTCCGGCTTCTCCCGCCGCGACCAGCGACTGAAGGCCGAGCAGTACCTGCACGGCCTGCTGACCGCGCAGGGCCGCAAGTCGATCCGCAACATCGCCGCGCAGATCGGCGGGCCGGCGGCCGAGCAGAGCCTGCACCACTTCGTCTCCAGCTCCACCTGGGACTGGCAGCCGATGCGGGCCGCGCTCGCCCAGCACCTGGAGCGGAACGGCTGCCCGCAGGCCTGGGTGGTCCGGCCGATGCCGATCCCGAAGGCCGGCGAACACTCCGTGGGGGTGGACCGGCGCTTCGACCCGGAGCGCGGCCAGATCTTCCACGGGCAACAGGCGTTCGGGGTGTGGTTCGCGAGCGACGAGCTGAGCGTGCCGGTGAACTGGCGGCTCTTCCTTCCGGACCCCTGGGTGAACGACCGCACCCGGCGCGACCGCGCGGAGGTCCCCCAGGAGGCCGGCGAGGAGACCCTGGAGGAGTGCGCGGTGGCGGCGGCCCTCGACACGGCCCGCTGGCCCGAGGTCACCCGCAAGCCGGTGCTGCTCGACATCCGGGGCGGTGCGGGGCGGGCGGCCCTGACGCGGCTCGCCGGGGCCGGGGTGCCGGTGGTGGCCCGGATCGGTGCGGGGGCGCGGCTCGCGATCGCCGATCGCGCACTGCCCGGTTTCGGTGCGGGCCCGATGTCGGCGGTACAGATACTGGAGTCGCTCAAGGGGCTGCGCAGGCCGGTGAGCTGGGTGGACACGGTGGCCGGGGTGCAGACCTCGCGGACCTCGCTCGCGACGGCCGTCCGGGTGGCGCTGCCCGTGCCGGGCGGGGAGCGGATGCGGCCCCTGGTGCTGGTCGGCGAGTGGGACGACCCGCGTCGGGCGCCCGCCCGGGTGTGGATCAGCGACCTGACCAACTCTCCGGTCGGCTCGCTGGTGCGGATCACCAAGCTGGGGCGTCGGGTGGAGCGGGACTTCGCCGAGGTCGGCGAAGAAGCGGGGCTGAGGGACTTCGTGGGCCGTTCGTTCCGCGGCTGGCACCGACACATCACGCTGGCCTCGGCGGCCCACGCGGCGACGATCATGTCGGGCGGCTGGGAAGCGGGGTACGGCACGGGGTACGCAGCACGGCGCTCGGCGAGCTGAGGGCCGTGCCTCGGCCCGCGGCGGCCGGCGCGTCGGATGCGGGGCACCGCACGGCGGACGGGCGTCCCGGTGCCCCGTTCGTCCGGGTGGTTCGACCACGGGGCGGGGTGCCGTGGCCGTCGGGATGCGCCCGTCGGGGAACGCGGGACGGTTCTGGGGTCGGGATGCCGGGGGGCATTCCGAAGGTCAGGCCGTGCGTTCCGGTGGACCCGGCTGGCGTGCCGGATCCGATGTGACGCGGCCCCGGGCCAGGACCTCGCGGGTGCGTTGGAGGCGCAGCGCCAGCTGCACCTCCAACACCTGGCCGGGCTTCTGCCACTCGGGGCCGAGGAGTTCGCCGATGCGCTCCAGTCGGCGGGAGACGGTGTTGGGGTGGACGTGGAGCGCCTCGGCGGCGTTGGTGGGGCTGCCGCCGGAGGCGAAGTACGCCTCCAGGGTGTGGGTGAGGTCGGTGAACCGCTCGGCGTCGTAGTCCAGGACGGGACCGATCGCCGCGTCGACGAAGCCGTCGACGTCGTTGTCATCGGAGAGCAACAGTCCCAGGAACCCGAGGTCCTGCATCGAAGCGGCCGAACCGGTGCCGCCGAGCGCGCTCATCGCATCCAGGCAGCGTCCGGCCTCCTGGTGCATCCGCCCGACGCCGTCCGGGCTCTGGGCGGGCCCGGCGCCCGCCACGGAAACGGGGTGCCCGAGCAGGGGGGACAGTTCGGCGGCGACCGCCTTGGCGGCGGCCGAGGCGTCGATGCCGGGAAGCAACAGCACGATGCAGCCGCCCTGCACGGTCTTCAGGCCGGAGAGGCGGTACGCGTAGGAGGACGCCCACACCACCGCCCGGCCCTGTTCGCCGCCCTCCGGCCGGGCGAGCACGAGGACGTGCGGTCGGCGCAGGTCGACACCGAGCCGGCGGGCCCGCTGGGCGATCTGCTGCGGGGCGTGCGGGGGGTCGGCGATGAGGTCGTCGAGGAGCTCGTCGCGGACCGGCCCTTCGGCGACGGCGGTGGAGCGGCGCATCAGGAGGAGGAAGGCGACGGACTGGGCGGCGAGTTCGAGGAGGCGTTCGTCCTCGCCGGTGAGTCCGCCGGCGGCGTGCACGACGAGGACGCCGAGGTCTTCGGAGCCCGCGATGACCGGTGCGACCCAGGTGACGTCGTCGGCGAGGACGGGGCGGCGGTGTGCGTGGGCGTCGAGGGAGGCCTTGGCGACGGCCTCCTCGTCGAGGCCGGGGGCGTCTCCCGCGGTGGCGAGGCACCGTCCGCCGGGGTCGCGGATCAGGACGGTCGCGTCGAGGGCGTCGGCCGCCGCCTTGGCCACGTTGCACAGGTCGCCGCCGGCGAGGACCAGGTTCATGATGCGGCTGTGGGCCTCGCTGACGTGCCGCATCCGGGTGAGCCGGGAGCGCGCCCGGGCGCTGTCCCGTTCCAGTTCGGAGACTTCGGCACGGGTGCGGTCGAGGAGGCCGGCCTTCTCGACGGCGAGCGAGGCGAGGTCGGCGAGCGCGGCGAGGAGCGCGATCTCCTCGGCGGTGTGGTGGCGGACGCGCCGGTCCCCGCCGTGGAGGGCTCCGATGACGGTGTCGCCGCTGCGCAGCGGCGCGGCCACGATCGCATGGAGCCCCTCGGTCCGCAGGGCGGACTCGGCGGATTCGTCGAAGGCCGGGGCGTGGACGCCGGCGTCCAGGGAGCCGGAGGGGGCGAAGCGTTCGTCGGCGAGGTAGTCGGCGGTCCAGACGGGCTCGCCGTGCAGCTGGACCGCACCGCCGAGTCCGTACCCCTCGGCGATCCGGAGCCCGGGGGCGAGGCGGGGGCCGTCGCCCCGGCCGGTTCCGGTCGCGGCGCGGGAGCCTTCGGTGGTGTGGACGTAGCAGGCGCCGTGCGGGCCGCGGAGGGTGACGTACGCGAGGTCGAGGCCGAGGAGTCGCCGGGCGCGGCGGGTGATGACGCGCAGCAGGCCGTCGAGGTCGTAGGAGAGGGTGAGGTCACGGGCCGTGTCGGCGAGGGCGGCGAGGCCGGCCTCGCGGCGGGCGTCGTGGGCGCGTCCGGCATCGATCGTGCCGGCCAGTTCCACGGCCCGCTCCAGGCGGTGGAGTTCGCCGTCGCCGAGTCCACTGCGGCGGGCCTCGTCGACGAGGGCCTCGAAGCGGGCGGGCGGCGCCTGCCGGGCGAGGAGTTCGAGGATGGTGAGCAGCGCGTCGGCACCACCGGCTCCGTCCGCGCCGTGCAAGGTCATGGCCCCTACCCCCGTAGTCGAGCGAAATCGGGCACCTAGGAGGAAACCCGTACTGCTTGCCGAAAATAATTCGGCTTCGGGAGTGGGTCAACGGTGACGTGCCGCACTTCGTTCCCCATGGCTGACCTGCCGCTCCGTCAGCAGGTCAGTTGATGGATCCGGCCGGGACGAGACGGTCGCGCGCGGGGGCGTACGGCGCGGGGACGTAGGGGGTCGGAGCGTACTGCGCGGGGACGTAGGGGGTCGGAGCGTACTGCGCGGGGACGGACGGGGCGGGGGCGTACCGGGCGGAGGTGCGGACGCCGTACGCGGGGCGACCGGCGGTGTCCCGCACGGCGATGACCGAGCGGTGGAGCCGACGGAGCCGCGCCGAGGGCTCCATGCCGCTCTGGCCCTTGAGGGCGACGCGCAGCCGTTCGTACACGGCGAGGGCCTGGTCGGGCTGTCCGCAGCGCAGCAGGGCGACCATGAGGTGGGCGTGGAGGGGCTCGTTGGTGCGGTACCGGGAGACGAGGCCGGTCAGTTCGGAGACGAGTTCGGCGTGCCGACCGAGGCCCAACTGGGCTTCCATCCACTGGTCCAGCACGCTCAGCCGGGAGGTTTCGAGACGCTCGATCTCCCTGCGCAGCCGGGGGCCGGCGGCCACGCCCGCGTAGGGGTCACCGCGCCACAGGGCGAGCGCCTCGCCGAGGCGGAGCGCGGCCCGGGACAGGTCGCCGGCCTCCATGGCCCGGTAGCCGGCTCCGGCGGCGCGCTCGAACTGCCAGACGTCGTGGACGCCCCCGCCCGTGTCGAGCCGGTAGCCGCCGGGCTGGGAGACGAGGATCGCCTCGGCGCTGGGCCGGTCCGCCCAAGCCTGGCGGGGCTCCGCCGGGTCGGCGCCGCGCAGGGCGCCCGCGATGAGGGTCCGCAGCTCCGCTATGTGTGCCTGGAGTTCGGCCCGGGCACCGCGCGGCGCGCCCGAGGGCCACAGCTCCTCGGTCAGGACCGTCACCGGAACGAGTTGGTCGGCGCTGGCCGTGAGCAGGGCGAGCAACTGCCGGGGCGCGGCTGCCGTCGGGGTGATCGACACTCCGTTCTCCCGTACCGACAGTCCTCCCAGGATCCGGACGTCCACCTTGCCCCCTCAGTGCCTGTGCGGTGTCTGCGCGCGGGATGACTCTCGTTGATTAGAAAAGACCCCCGTAGTCATGTCAATAAGAAACCGGAGGGTACGGAATCCGAGCTCGGGATATCGGGGTGATCCACCCCCTTTGCCCCCATTTAAAGGAGTCGACTTCTCGTCAGTGGCGCAGATCATATGCATGCTGAAAGACTGTTTCAGGACTCGGGGGTACGCTTTCGCAAGGTCCTTGTGGATGCCGCAAGGGCCTGCAGCCGCGACTTCGCGCCAAAAACAGCTAGTGGAGTATGTTTCTCCGGATCACTTCGGCGGGATCCTCGGGGCCGCGCGGGGGTACCGCGACCGCCGCGGGGGGCGGGGAGAAGGGGAGCGGGGCCGCGCGCACCGCGGGACCGGCGCCGGAGCTCGTCGCACACGGCTCGGACCACCGCCGGCCCTCCGCACGGGCGTTCGTCGACGTCGGGGGCCGCGACGCGCCCGGGCCCCCGGCGGTGGACACGGGGACGGCGCCGCCCGGGGAGGCGGACGGAAGTCCGGCGCGGGAAGGGAACACGGGCGCTGGTGCGGGAGCCGGCGCAGGAGCCGGTGCGAAGAGCCGGCGCAGGAGCCGGCAAGAGTGGTTGGTGCTCACGACGGCGGGGCGGTGGGGGGGGGGGCGCCGGGGCCCCCCCCCCCCCGACCCCTCGTACCACTGCTCCACACCGCCCCACCCCCCGCCGTGCGCCGCGGTCCCACCGCCCCTCTCCGCCGTGTTCCGAAGGGAGCACCCGCCATGAGACCCACCGCACCGCAGCCCGCCGAACCCGCGAGACCGGAGATCCCCGACCCCGACAGCGTCGACCTCACCGACCCCCGTACCTTCACCCGCCCCGACCTGAGGGCGATCTGGGCCCGGTTCCGCGCCGAACGACCGGTCCACCACCATCGCGCCACCCCCGGCGCGCCCCCGTTCTGGGTGCTGTCCCGCCACGCCGACGTCGTCGCGGTCTACCGGGACGACAAGCGGTTCACGTCCGAACGCGGCAACGTCCTCGCCACCCTGCTCCAGGGCGAGGACTCGGCGTCCGGGAAGATGCTCGCCGTCACCGACGGGCCCCGGCACCGCGAGATCCGCAACCTCATGCTGAAGTCCTTCTCCCCCCGCGTCCTCGCACCGGTCGTGGAGGGCGTGAACGTCCGCACGGCCGCCCTGCTCGACGAGGCGCTGGAGCGGGGCGCGTTCGACTTCGTCGTCGACCTCGCGGACCACATCCCGATCAACACCATCGGCGACCTCATGGATGTGCCGGTGGCGGACCGCGAGCAGCTCGTCCACTGGAACACCATGACCCTCTCCCGTACCAGCGAGGAGCACGGGGCGGAGGAGGAGTGGCTCGCGCGCAACGAGATCCTCCTGTACTTCTCCGGCCTCGCCGCCCAGCGCCGCCGGCACCCCGGCGAGGACGTGATCAGCGCCCTTGCCACCGGCACCGTCGACGGGCGGCTCCTCACCGAGGACGAGATCGTCTTCAACTGCTACAGCCTGATCCTCGGCGGCGACGAGTCCAGCCGGATGTCATCCGTCGGCGCCGTCATCGCCCTGGCCGAACACCCCGACCAGTGGAAGGCGCTGAAGGAGGGGCTCGTCGACACCGCCACCGCCACGGAGGAGGTCCTCCGCTGGACCACCCCGGCCATGCACTTCGGCCGGCGCGCCCTCACCGACGTGGAGATCCGCGACCGCACGATCACCGCCGGCGACGTGGTCACCCTGTGGAACAGCTCCGCCAACTTCGACGAGGACGTCTTCACCGACCCGGAGCGCTTCGACCTGGCCCGTACGCCCAACAAGCACGTGGCGTTCGGCCACGGACCGCACTTCTGCATCGGAGCCTTCCTCGGCCGCACCCATGTCGAGGCGATGCTCCGCGCCCTCCGGGACAAGGTCGGGCACATCGAACTCCTCGGCAGCCCCCGCCCGCTCCACTCGAACTTCGTGTACGGCTACACCGGCCTGCCGGTCCGCCTCGACCGCCCCGCCCCGCACGGCACCGGCATCAGCCCGGTGTCAGCACCCCCTGCCATAGTCGAGCGGACCCCCGAGTCCGCGACAGATGGGAAGTGACCCCATGCCGAACCCCTTCGACGACCAGAACGGCACGTTCCTCGTCCTGGTGAACGACGAGGCCCAGTACTGCCTCTGGCCCGCCTTCGCCCAGGTGCCCGACGGCTGGACCGAGGCGCTCGGCGAGAGCAGCCACGACGCCGCCCTCGCGTACGTGGAGGAGCACTGGACGGACATGCGCCCGCGCAGCCTGCGCGAGCAGGCCCCGGACCCGGTGCGCTGAGCGCGGTGGGGGCGGCAGACGTGGACACGGCCATCCGGGCCGAGGGCCTGCGCAAGCGGTACCGGGACGTCGAGGCGCTCTCCGGCATCGACCTCCAGGTGCGCGCCGGCACGGTGCTCGGTCTGCTCGGCCCCAACGGGGCGGGCAAGACGACCACCGTGCAGGTGCTCACGACGCTCGTGGCACCGGACGGCGGGCACGCGGAAGTGGCCGGCTTCGACGTGGCCCGGCAGCCGCACGAGGTGCGCCGTCGCATCGGCCTCGCGGGCCAGTACGCGGCCGTCGACGAGATCCTCACCGGGCACGAGAACCTGGCGCTGCTCGGACGGCTGCTGCACCTCGGCCGCCGGACGGCGCGCCGGCGCGCGGACGAGCTCCTGGAGCGCTTCGGCCTCACCGCCGTGGCCCACCGGCCGGCCCGCACCTACTCCGGCGGCATGCGGAGGCGGCTCGACCTGGCGAGCTGCCTGATCACCTCGCCCCCCGTGCTGTTCCTCGACGAGCCGACCACGGGGCTCGACCCGGTCAGCCGGACGGCCCTGTGGGAACTCGTCCGCGAGCTGGTGGACAACGGCGTCACGCTGCTCCTGACGACGCAGTACCTGGAGGAGGCGGACTTCCTCGCGGACCAGATCGCGGTCGTCGACTCCGGCCGGGTGATCGCCGACGGCACCCCCGACGTCCTCAAGCGCAAGGTCGGACGGGAGTGGCTCGAAGTGACGGTGCCGGCGCCGTCGGACGTGGGCGCGGTCCTCGCCGCCCTCGGCCCGACGCTGACGACGGTGGACGCCGCCAAGGGCACGATCGCCGTGCAGCTCGACGACGGGCTCGGTGACGTCGCCGACGTCGCCGTCGCCCTGCGCGACGCGGGCATCCAGGTCAGCGACTTCACCGTACGCAGGCCGACCCTGGACGATGTCTTCGCACATCTGACGGGCCGGCCGGCCGAATGACCCCGGCCCCTCCGGGCCCCGGCGGCGGCGCGACCGCCCCCCGCGCGTCGCCCCTGCCGTGGGCCCGGAGGTGCCGGACCGCGGGCTGAGCCCCCGCCCCGCCCACCGCGCCCGCGTCGGCGGCCTCTTCAGCACGGTCGGCTTCCGGGGCCCTGGCCGCCGACGGGCCACGCCCGGCCGGTCACCGCGCCGGAGGGCTATGCCGCGCCGTCGGGCCACGCCGTACGCTCACCCGCGCCGGAGGGCTATGGCCGTCACCACGAGACCGTCGCGGCAGAGCCAGCGCCCTTCGAGGACCTTCAAGTGTGCGCCGTCCGGGCCGTCGTCGGGAAGGCCGACGTCCGCGGTGAACGTCCCCGCCTCCGGGTCGATCCGGACGTCCGCGTCCCCGAAGTCCAGCTCGCGCCCGGTCAGCGGATACCAGACCTTAAACACCGACTCCTTGGCGCTGAACAGCAGCCGGTCCCAGCAGACCTCCGGCGCGGACGCGGCAAGCGCGCGAAGCCGGGCCCGCTCCCGCGGCGACGAGACGAACTCCAGCACCTCGTCGTCGAGCGGCGCGTTCGGTTCGGCGTCGATGCCGAGCCCGCGGTAGTCGGAGGCCCGGCCGACGACCGCCGCGCGGTACCCGGCGCAGTGCGTCATGCTCCCCACGAGACCGGCGGGCCACCGCGGAGCACCCCGTTCCCCGGTCACCAGCGCCACCGCCGCGACCCCCAGGGCACTCATCGCGCGCCGGGCGCACACGCGGACGACTGCGTACTCCTGACGCCGTTTCGGCAGGGCGCGCGCGACGGCGGCGGCCTCCTCGGGAAACAGGGCGCTGACGGCCGAGTCGCAGTCGTGGAACGCGTGGGCGGCGCTCGCGGGCGCGGGTATCAGCTCCTCGATCACGACGTCCTCACCGCACCGGGTCGACGCCCCCTACCAGGGCCGACGGGGCTCCCAGACTACCCACGGCCCGATCCCGGATTCCGGACGGATGACACCATGGCCGCACACCATGACCGCCCACGAAAAACAGGAGGGACGGCCTGTGCCTGCTCCGGGGATGAGAACGACACCCCTGCCCGGCATCGGAGTCCAGTACGACCTCACCACCCGGGAGCACCGGCAGCTGTCGGTGATCGCGCACCGCGACGGGACCCGCACTGTCAATCCCCTGGTTTCGTAGAGACCTCTCCTATGCGGCCTTGCACCTCTGGTCGATCTTCTTCCGTGCTCCGGTGATGGTCCGTTCGAACTCCTCCGGCGGCAGGCCGCCGGCCGCGCTGTGCCTGCGTCGCGGGTTGTGGAACCCGGTGATCCAGGTGGCGGTCTTCAGGCGGGCCTCGGTGCGGGTGGCGAACCGGTGCCGGTGGAGGTACTCGACCTTGAGCAGCGAGTGGAACGACTCCGCGGCGGCGTTGTCCAGTGCCGACCCCACCCGCCCCATGGACTGCATCATGCCCAGGCGGTCACACAGGGTGTTGTGCGACTCTGACGTGTACTCACTTCCCTTGTCGCCGTGGAAGATCGTTCCGTCCCTTCGGCCGCCACGCGTCGCGATGGCCATCTTCAACGACGCTCCGACCAGAGCCGCGTCATGGTGCTCGCCCATGGCGTAGCCGAGGCAACGGCGCGAGAACGCATCCAGGAGCGTGGCCCGATAGATCGTGCCCTCACCGGTCTCGATCTCCGTCATGTCCCCGTACCAGAGCACGTCCGGGGCCACCGCGTCGAAACGGCGATTCACCAGGTCAGGAGCGGCCTTCCGCTTGCCCTGCCGGGTCAGCGACCGCCGCCTGGGCGCCTTGCGACCCTGCAGACCCAGCTCGGCCATGATCTCCGCGACGGTGTTCACCGACACCTGCCAGCCCTCCGCCCACAGGTCCAAAGTGACCCTCGGCGAGCCGTAGGTGCCGCCCGACTCGGTGAAGAAGTGGATGATCCGCCCCTCCAGCCTCGCCCTCCTGACCTCGCGTTTCGTCGGCTCGTCGGGACGCCGGCGCCACTTGTAGAACCACGCCTCGCTCACCCCGACCACCGGCAGGACACCCGGTGCGGGACACCATGCTCGACCCTCTGGTTACCGATGAAGGCGACCGCCACCGCCGCCACTGGCGGCTGTCGGTCGTAAGGGCCGGTCCGAAGACGTCGTCCCGTTGCGCCGCCACCGCGACACCCAGCTGTGCAGCGTGCCCGGGTTGATGCCGAGCTCCTCGGCGACATCCCCAGCCGGCCTCCCGGTCTCGACCACGATGCGCACCGCACCCTCACGGAACTCGATGTCGTACGGCGGCTTCTTCTTGGACCCCATGAATCCCAACTTCCCCTGCAATCACGGGCTCCACGCTACGAGGGGATGGTCAGTATCAGGGGGTTTCGGGCTGTGGCAGTGAGTCGATGACTTCCTGTGCGGCGCGCCGGCCTGATGTGATGGCGCCATCGAGGTATCCCGGGTGCTCGGCGGCTGTTTCCGCGCCGGCCCAGTGGATGCTGCCGATCGGCGTGTGGGGCACGGGCATGACGTCGTCGGAGGCGCCGGCTTCGGGCAGCGCGATGTAGCCGCCGCCGGCGTGTTCGTCGAGGTGCCAGGCCTTCTCGTGCCAGCTCGCCGTTTTCATCACGTCGGGTCCCAGGTGCGGGACCAGGGGGCCGAGCAGGATGTTGCGGCGGGCGTCCGTGTCCATGTGGTCGAGTGCGCGGGCTTCGGGGCCTGCCACGAGGGTGCACAGGTGGCCGGGTCCGTCGGGGGCGGTGGTGTCGAACACGGCGCGGCCGGGGTTGTCGAGGACGATGAACGTCCTCGACCTGTCCGCCCGCTCCGTCGAGGGAGTCCTGGCCGCCACCGCGGTGACCGCCCTGGTCGATCCCCGCTCACGGCTGATCGCCTACTCCAGCGCCGGCCGTTCCCCACCGTTCCTGCTCTACCCCGACCGCACCTTCGAACTGCTCGACCAGGCCACCGAACCGCCCTTGGGCGCACGGCCCGAGCACGTTCCCCGCTCGCAGGCCGGCACCAGCTACCGTCCCGGGGACACGCTCGTCCTGTACACCGACGACCTCGTCGAGCGTCACGACGAGGACATCGACGCCGGCCCGGCACTGTTGACCGATGCCCTCACCGCTTTCGGCTCAGTCCGAGCCCGCAGCACCTCGCGCAGGCTCGGCTGACCCGGCTGGGGGCCAGCCGCGGCGCCCGCGACGACATCGCCCTCGTAGTCGTGCGCCTCTGAGCGGGCCGAGCGATCACGAGGTGGCGGCCCGCAGGACGAGGCCGAGCCCGACGAGGACGACCAGTACGGAGGTGCCCAAGGGGCCCAGGCGAGCCATCCGGCGCGCGAGGTGCCGGGTGCGGTGGCTGCGCAGGCGTGCTTGGAGTCGGTGTTTGACATGGAGGAGGAGCAGGCCGGCGAGGGTGAGGGTGGTGGCCATGCCCAGGCCGTAGGCGATCACGAGGAGGACACCGAAGGCGGTGCGGCCCAGGGCGACCGCCCCGAGGAGGACGATGAGGGCGGAGGGGCTCGGCACGAGGCCTCCCGCGATGCCCATGCCGATCAGCCCGGCTGACCTTCGCCGATCGCGACCGCTTGGGTGGGTGTGGGTGTGGTGCGGGTCGGTGTGGGTGTGGGTGTGGGGCTCGGGTGCGGCCAGGGCGGTCACGGTGCCGGCGCCTGACGGGGTTGGGACCTGCGCCTTGCTGTCGCGGGCCTCTGGGAGCCTGGCGGAGGACCGGCTGGCCCCGCCGGTCGCGGCGTGGGGCCGATGGTCGTGGCCATCGCGGTCGTCGTGGGTGTGGGGGTGCCCGTGGTCATGGTGGTGAGGACTGCCGTGATGGTGATGGTGATGGTGTCCGTGGGCGGGTTTGTTGCGCAGGGCTGCGGTCAGCAGCCACAGGCCGATGGCGGTGACGATGAGTCCGCTGGCGGCACCGAGCCAGGCCAGGACGGTCTCGCCGGCGAGGTGGGTGGCTGCGGGGAGGGCGAGGCCGAGGATCAGGACGCCGGCGGTGTGGGTGAGGGTGACGGTCGCGCCGACGGTGACGGCGTCGCGGCGGGTTCCGCGGCGTCCGGCCAGGTAGGCGGCCATGATGGTCTTGCCGTGCCCGGGGAGCAGCGCGTGGGAGGCGCCGAGGACCAGGGCGAGCAGGAGCGCGAGGAGGCCGACGGGAACGGTGAGTTCGCGCCGCGCGATCAGGGAGTCGAACCAGCCCGCGACCCGGTCCGTGGCCTGCCCGGCCGGGGCGCCGGTGGCAGGCGTGGTGACGGTGCCGGCGGCGGGGGCGGCGTGCAGTTCGGCGGTGCGCTGGTCCAAGGGGGCGGCGAGCGGGTCCGGGGGGTAGTGGCGGAGTTCTCCGGTGGGCGAGGTGGCCGGCAGCGTCGTGCCGGTGATCCGCAGCCCGACGCCTTTGACGGTGATCTCGCGCCAGCCGATGCGGGTGGTGTCGTAGGCCGTGCGGGCGGTGATGTCGCCGCCGTGCCGGAGAGCGGCCGGGGCGGAGTAAGTACAGGAGAGCCGGCTGGTTTTCAGGCCCGCTTCACCCGTTTCCCAGGTCAGGGCAGCAGCCCTTGGATCCCAGTGGGCGGGGCCGGCGGCGGTGCGCAGGTGAAGTTGGCCGGCGAGCACGGAGCACCGCGTTCGGGCGTACTGGCTGGTCTCCGTGTCGGTGAGGGTGTTGTCGTGGTCGGTGTCGATGACGGGGCGTTCTTGGAGGGCGGCGATCTCCGCTCGGTCGACGACGACGGTGGCGTCGATGCGGTCCGGGTGCAGGACGAGGCCGGTGTGGTAGTTGACGGTGAAGTTGCCCAGGGGGTGGGTGGGGGCTGTGGCAGCGGCGGTGGGGCAGCCGAAGGCGGTGAGGAGGCCGGCGGCTGCGAGTGCGGTGCGTAGAAGTGTCATGGGCGGGTGCCGATTCGCTCGATCAGGTCACGCGCGTGGTGGGCGTGCAGGGGATGGAGTGCGGGGGCGGCGTCCAGGTCTGTTCGCGCTGCGGTGTCGTTGCCCAGTGCGTGGTGGATGGCTGCGCGGTGGTAGTGCCACAGGGCCTGGCGGGTGCCGAGGGCCAGGGCCTGGTCGGCGTGGGTGAGGGCCTCCTCGTCGCGGCCGGCGCGGTGCAGGGCCCAGGCGTACGCGTCGTGGACGGCGACGAACGGCCGACTCCGCAGGGCTTGTTCGGCCAGGGTGACGGCGCGGGCGGGATTGCCGTGGTCGGCCTCGAAGAGGATCGCATCGGTGTCGGGCGGACTTCCCTCGGAAGCCCGCACGGTGTCCTGTGCTGTGAGCAGGGCGTACTGGGCGTCGGCCTGCGGCGGGTGCCCGAGCGCCTGGTGCATCTCGCCCAGGGCGAGCACCAGGTGGGGCAGTGGCACGATGTCGACGGCGCGCTGCCAGTCGGCGAGTGCTTGCCCGTTGCGGCCCAGGGCTGCCTGCGCGCGGGCCCGGGCGTCCAGGAGCGCGGCGTCGGTTGGGCTGGCGCGCAGTCCCTGTTCGGCTTCCTTCAGGGCGGTGTGTGCGTCACCGCCTTCGAGGGCGAGCGCGGACAGGCAGGTGTGGGCGAAGGCCCGTCCGCTGTCAGTGGTGGCCGCGGTCAGGGAGCGGCGCATGAGGTCGGCTGCCCGCAGGGTGTCGCCGCGCAGTTCGAAGGTGTAGGAGGCGCGGGCGAGGGAGGCGGCGTCGGGGCGCAGGTCGTTCATCCTCTGCACCGCGGCTTCCGCGTCCCGGTAGTGGCCGAGTTGGGTGTGGGCGTCGGCCAGGACGCCGTAGGCGGCCGCGTTGTAGGGGTCGCTGGTGACGGCCTTGGTCGCCCAGGTGAGGGCTTCTGCGAAGTCGTGGCGTGCGGCGGCGAGTGCGGCCATGCCGGATTCGGCGCCGGTGTTGCCGCGGGCCTGGAGGTCGAGGGAGCGGCGCAGGGCCTGCTCTGCCCTGGCGTACGTGGCGGGGTCGGCGCTGGTGCGGGCCTGTTCGATGGAGGCCATGGCGAGGGCTGACCAGGTGTTCCAGTCGCCCGGCAGCCGTTCCAGGCGCGCCGTCAGGGCCTGGACGCTGCCGGCGGGCCTGGCCCCGGAGGTTCCGGAAGCGATGGCGGGTGGGTCTGGGCTGCCGGTGTCGATGAGAACGGCACCGGCGGCGAACATCGCGGTGCCCAGCGCAAGGGTGACGGCGATGGATTTCAACCGGCGGCGACGGTGGGGCGACGTGTGCGGATCAGGGTGCATCGGAGAAGGGGTTGCCTGTTCTGCGTGAGGTGACGGGCTCCGGGGCCGGGCCGGGTGCGGTCCGGCCCCAGAGCCTTCGATGGAGCGGTGACGTCACATCAGGCGCGGGCGCGGCGGCGCATCCGCCATCCGGCCGCCACCATCAGGGCGGCCCCTACCCCTCCGAGGGAGGCTGCGGACTTCTCCTTGGACGTGGTCATCCCCGACGGTCCGCTGTTGACGGACTTGGTGTGCGGCAGGGCCAGGTAGGGGAACGACGTGCCGAAGGGGACCTCGTTGGCGTCGACCTTGTCGCCGTCGGCGAGGGCCGCTACCAGCTGTCCGGTCTGGGCAGCGCCCTCGACGGCCTGCAGGGAGATGTCGATGACGTCGTCGGTCAGACGGCGCCCGTTGGGGAACCCGGCCAGGTCTCCGGCCAGCACCCCGTACCGGTTCGGGTTCGCGGCCGGGGGTACGGCCATGTTGAGGCGCAGTTCCTCCGCGGGGACGATCTTGCGGGGGTTGGCGTCGCGGTTGAGCCGGTGGGCGTTGAGGTCAGCCTTGATGGGCCCGCACGCCTTGCAGATCCCGGTGAGGTAGATCTCGACGAGGTCGTTGCGGGGGGCGGGCGGGGCGGGGACGCCGTAGACCTTCTGGATCAGCTTGGGCAGGATCGGGTCGAGGACCTTGTCGACGACCGGCTGGACGGTGCGGTCCTGGCTGGGGTTGAGCGTGTTGAACGCGTCCTTGTACTGCAGCGGGACAACGACCTCGTTCACCAGCGGGTTGCCCAGCCGGGAGACCTGCTTCCACTGGTCACCGCGCTTGTTCCGCGAGTCGGAGACCTGCACGCCCTTGCGGTCGGTCGTCGACCAGATCCCGACGACCGGGTTGCGCGACGCGTTGTTGTTGAGTGCCAGGCGCGTCTTGGGGATCTGCAGGGCGACGGAGTTGACGTTGTAGCCCGCCAGGGTGTCCTGTCCGCGCTCGGACAGGTCCCCGCCGTACAGAAGGTCGAAGACCCGCAGGTCCGCGAAGAACGGGTCTTCGGCCTGCCCGGCGAAGGCCTTCCCGCCTCCCGGCAGACTGCGCACGGCCTGGGCGCGCAGGGAGGCGTAGTTCGGCATCGAAGCCGGCCCCACCCGCGACGGTGCTGCCGGCACGTTTGACAGCAGGACCTTGCTCTTGCCCCTGCAGGTCTCGATCAGGTCGTAGACCTGGCGGAAGTTCAGGTCCGGGTCGTCCAGTGTGGTGACCTGGCCGGTGTTGTAGAGGAACTGGTTGGCGGCGTCCCGGGTCTGGTTCTTGAACCGCCAGGTGTAGGTGACGTCGGCGTTTCCGTCACCGGTGTTGTCGATCTTGATGTTGTAGCGGAGGTCCTCACCGAAGGCGTAGAAGTTCGGGCCGCCGTTGGGCTCCTCGAACGGGATCCAGTTCGCCAGCAGGGTGACGGTGTCGCTCTTGTCGGGGCTGGTGAACGCGTAGACGTCGGTGTTGTCGGCCCGCGGATCGCCCGCGATCAGCGGAGCCTCACGGTGACTGGAGGCGGAGCTGACGCCCGGGCCGAGGGTGAGGACGGCCAGCGCGGTCGCGAGGGCGCCGGAGCCGAGGACGAGCAGGGAGTGGTCCAGCAGCCGGCGCCGACCGGACGCCGCGGGTGTTGCCTTCACGAGAGGGGGTTCCTTCCCAGCAAGGTGCCTACCGGGCACTGCTCTCGGGCAGGGCGCGGTGGCACTTAGGGCCTGGGTGGCGGTCGGCACCGCGGCGAACAGGGAGTTCGCGCCATCCGGGCCGGGTCAGGAAAGGCAACGGGGACTGACCGAGCTCGGACACACCATCGCGCAAGACTGCGCAGGCCGAAGGAAACCACGCGCAGGAGGTGCCGCGGGACGCAAGGCCCGCCCCCTACGGCCCCGTCGACACCAACGAGATAGAAAACGTGCAGGTCAGTACCGTCGTGATGCACAGGGCGGTCGACTACAAAGAGTGGCGACACGTCGCCCTCGGTTAGCCCGATCGAGAGCGCAGCCCACTCTTGCGTGTAACTCGCAAAAACGTGCTCGCTGCAACAAGGCCCGAGCGTGTGCGTCCGAAGCATGGGTGGAAGCGGAAGGGTGCCGCGTGATGGCCGGCGGGCGCGCGGCCGGTCCTGAGAGGTGGCCGGGGCCCCTCGGTCGTCTCCTGGCGGAGCGCCGGGGGGCGATGTCGGAGTGCGTGCCTGGCCGGCTTGAAACAGGTCTGGTTCCTCGGCCGGCCGAGGCAGGTCACTGCGGTCCGCCCCGCCCCCCCGTACACCGCTGCGTCAGGGCGGGTGGGGTCGTGGTCGGTGCCTGAGACGAGGACGGCGGCCGGAGAGCGGGGCGGTACCTCGTCCCAGCCCAGCAGGCGCAGCCCCTGCACCGCGCCGCCGCACGCGATCGGACTCACCAGCGACCAGCGCCTGGTCGAGTTCGACGTCGCCAAACCGACCAAGAGCTGGTCGCTGGGCAAGGTCTCGGGTCTGTCGGGCGACACCAAGCTCGTCGGCATCGGATTCCGCGTCCAGAACGAGGAGCTCCACGGTGTCGGCGACAAGGGCGGCACCTGCACCCCGAGCACCTCCAACGCCAAGGCGATGAAGGTCTCCCAGCCGACTGTCGCGCTGGCCGGAACCGCGTTCGGCGTGGACTTCAACCCCGCCGCCGACCGGCTGCGGGTCACCTCCGACACCGACCAGAACCTGCGCCACGACATCGACGACGCGGCCGCCCCGCCGACGACCACGGTCGACGGCACGCTCGCCCACCCCACCACGCCGCCGTCGACCGCCATGGGGTCACCGGCGCCGCCCACACCAACAACGACCTGAACGCCGCCACCGCGGCCACCCTGTTCGCTCTCGACACGATGGCCGACCGGATCTCCCTGTGCAAGGGCCGGTCATGGCGGTGGCCCTGCGCCCTTCGGGGAACGACGCAGGGCCACCGGCCGTGGGCGGATTGCTCCGCTGGTGAGGGTTACTTGGGCATCAGGACAGTGTCGACGATGTAGACATTGGCGTTGGCGGTCTTGACGTTGCCGCACACCACGTTGGACGTGTCGTTGACCTTGTAGGACTCCCCCGAGCCCTTCGTGGTGACCATGCCCTTCTCCAGGGTCTCGAAGCTCCCGTTCTCCAGCTGCTCCGGGGTGAGCTTCTGGCCCACGACGTGGTAGGTGAGGATCTTCGTCAGAGTGGCCTTGTCGGCCAGGACCTTGTCGAGGTCGGCCTTCGGGATCTTCGCGAAGGCGTCGTTGGTGGGGGCGAAGACGGTGATGTCCTTCGCGTTGTTGAGCGTGTCGACGAGCCCGGCCTGCTGGACCGCGGCGACCAGGGTCGACAGGGCCGGGTTGTTCGAGGCGGCCGTGGCAACCGGGTCCTTGGCCATGCCGTCGAAGGAACCGGCGCCCTCCTTGGGCACTCCGGCGCAGGCCGGGCCGAAGGGCTGGTCACCGGTCATCGAGTCGCCGGCGGGGGTGCTCTCGCTGGTCTTGGCCGCGTCGTCCGCAGTGGCGGCGGGGGCGGCCTTGGTGTCGCTGCCGGAGTCGGAGCACGCGGCCAGGGAGAAGGGCAGCAGGGCGGCTGCGGTGACGGCGATCGCGGTACGGCGGATCTTCATGCTGTTCATGATCGATTGCTCCTTGAGGCTTTTCTCTAGGGGGTTTCAGGGAGTTGGTTGTGCTGCCCGAGAGGTCATCTGCCTCGTGCTCGGGTGGTTCAGGGGACGGTGACGAAGACGCTGTGCCATCCGCTCGCTCCGTCGGGGATGGTCCGCGTGCGCTGTTCGGTCTGGACCCGGCCGGTGCCGTCGGTGGCGCGGACGGTGATGGTGTGGCCGCCGGGTGTGGCCTTCCAGGGGTAGGACCACTGGCGCCAGGTGTCGATGCCGGCCTGGGGTGCGAGGTCGGCGTCCTGCCAGGGCCCGTCGCCGATACGGATCTCGACGCGGGTGATGCCGCGGTGCTGGGCCCAGGCGACACCGGCGACGGTGACAGGCCCGGCGGCGGGGCGGGCGAACGGTTTGGGGGTGTCGATGCGCGCCTGGGTCTTGATCGGTGCCCGGCGGGCCCACTTTCGCTTGACCCAGTACGGGTCGTATGCGTCGAAGGTGGTCAGCTCGATGTCGGTGATCCACTTGCAGGCGGACACGTATCCGTACAGGCCGGGGACGAGCATGCGGACGGGGAAGCCGTGGTCGAAGGGCAGGGGTTCCCCGTTCATGCCTACAGCGAGAATCGCGTCCCGGCCGTCCATGACGTCCTCGACCGGGGATCCGAGGGTCATCCCGTCCACCGAGCGTGCCACCAGCTGGTCCGCCTTCCCGCCTTGGGACGGTGGCCGGACTCCCGCTTCCCGGAGGAGGTCTGCCAGGGGTACGCCGAGCCAGCGGGCGGTGCCGATGTAGGGGCCGCCGACTTCGTTGGAGACGCAGGTCAGGGTGATGTCGCGTTCGATGAGGGGGCGGGCCAGGAGCTGGTCGAGGGTGTAGGCGCGGGGGCGGGTGACGCCTTTGCCGTGGATGCGCAGCCGCCAGGTTCCGGCGTCGACCTTGGGAACGGTCAGGGCGGTGTCGACGCGGTAGAAGTCCGCGTTGGGTGTGGTGAAGGGGCTGATGTCGGCGACCTTGAGCTCGACGCCCGTGGGGAGCGCGGGTGCCGGTGATGAAGGCGCCGGCAGGACCAGGCTGTTGCGGGAGGCGACGGCACCTTGGCCCTGGCGGCTGGTGAAGTACCGGCCCAGGGCCCCGGCCGTGGCCGCCGCCACGGTGGTCACGCCCGCCGCGGCGAGGAAACCGCGCCTGTTCCACCCTTCGGCACCCGCCCGGCTGTCCGCGTCAACGGGGGCGGGGGCTGGGGCGGCCTTCGACGCAAGGACGTACAGGACGATCGCACCGGCAAGAGCTCCGGTGATCGAGGGGAGTACGTCGCCGATGCCGGTGGAGTCCGGGCGGCTGAGGGCGGCGGCGGAGCCGACGATCCCGAAGAGCAGCACGCCCGCGGCTCCGGCCCGCCGGTGGGACAGGGCGAGGATGCCCAGGCCGACGGCGATGAGGGCGAGGACGGCGAGGATTCCGAGCTGCAGGACGGTCTTGTCGTTCTCTCCGAAGGTGCGGATCGCGAAGTCCTTGACCGCGGCGGGCGTCCGGTCGATCACGGCGCCTCCGACGACCGTCACGGGCCCGGCCGCCGGACGCACCAGTCCGGCGACCAACTCGGCTACGGCCAGTGCCGTGAACGCGGCCAGAGCGCCGGTCAGTGCGCCAAGTGCGGCGCGGGAGAGGGTGCTTCGGAAGCTGGTCACACCCGGCATTCGGAAGCCTCCATCCGGCGGATTGGTGCGACCTCCGAAAGAGCGAACTCCTCACGGGTGTTGCCCTGCGCAACGGGCGCGGCCTCCGCGGTCCGGCCGGTTTCGCCCGTGTGCGGGGCCGCAGCAGCGCGGGGGTGGGAGGGCCGGTGGCCCGGTGGAAGCCCGCGGACCCCCATCCGGGACGGGCGTACGGGCGTACGGGCGCCCGGCACGCTCGCCGGAGCGTGGAACGGATGCCGGCTTCGGAGCCGGGCTTCTGCCCGTGTGCGGTTGCCGAGGATCTTGTGCTGCTCGTCTCCGGGCTTGTCACCAACGCGGTCCTGCCCGAGGACGGTCCGTTTGCGCGCACGGTGGGTCTGGAGCCGGGGCGGGAGGGCATCGCCGTGAGCGACGGCTCACCCGGCCTGTCGGACCGCCGCTCGCGGGGCGGCACGCGGCGGATCGGCTCGGGCGGGCGCGGTCTGAACATCGTCCGGGCTCTCGGCGCGGACCTGTTCGTCAGCCGGTCGAGCGGCGGGGAAGCAGGTCGTCGCGGTGATCACCCGGCAGGACGGGGGGAAGAGGGGTACTGCGGGTGGCTGTGCCGACAGCCACCCGCAGCCGACCCACCCGGCAGGGGAGCCACACGGAGCGTGTCCTCAGGGCCGCGCCCGGTGGCCGTGCCGGTTCGGGTCACCGGCCGGCGCCTCCCCGTCTTGACGGCGCCTGACCGGAGCTGTTCCCGCGGCAGGCGATCAGGCGTTGATGCAGGTGTTGCCGAAGGACGGGTTCAGCAGCCCGATGACGCTGACGGTGTTGCCGCAGGCGTTGACCGGGATGTGGACGGGCACCTGGATGAGGTTGCCCGATCCCACGCCCGGCGAGCCGGCGGCCACGCCCTGCGCGCCCGCGTCGGCCGAGGCCGCCGACGCGCCGCCCGCCAGGATCGCGCCGGCCGCCAGGGCCACGGCCAGACCTCGTCGTACATCGACCATGTCCTCGTACCTCCCGTGAGGGTGTCCGGCCGCGCGGAGGTCCCGCGTGGCCGGTGAGAGATCCCGTGAATGCCTTCGGGCTCCCTCACACCCGCTCTTCGCCACAGCCCTCCCGGCGGCTTGGCCTCATCCCGTCGGTTCCCCCCAACGGGTCAGTTCCGGCTTGCGCGGGTGACGAAGCCTCCTCCCATCCGCAGGTCCGTCGGTGACGAAGAACAGAGGCGAGAAAGATGCACAGGTTTGCCAGGCCGGACCGTCCTCGGGGGCGGTCCGGCCCCGTAGCAGCGACGACACGAGGAACGGCATGCGATGGACGCCTCGACCACCGACGGCCGCACCAGCCGGCCGCTTCGCCTTCTGGCCACAGCCGGAGCCCCGCAGGTGAACCAACCGATCCCCTTTAACACCGGCCGTCCCTCCCACCCGGTCCGCGGCGACCTGGCCGGCATCGTGCAAAGCGTCGCCCACGGCGACAAGCAGGCCTTCTCCGTGCTCTACGACGCCCTGGCACCGATGGTGTTCGGGATCGTGGTCAAGGTTGTACGCGACCGGGCGCAGTCCGAGGAGGTCGCCCAGGAAGTCATGATCGACCTGTGGCGTCAGGCCGCCCGCTACCAGCCTGACGCAGGCTCCGTCACCACCTGGGCCGCCACCATTGCCCACCGTCGGGCCGTGGACCGGGTCCGCTCCGCCCAGGCCGCCACCGACCGAGAGCACGCCCAGGCCGCCCGCGAGCACACCACCGCCTTCGACGAGGTCGCCGAACAGGTCGAGACCCGCCTGGAGTCCGAGCAGGTCCGCCGCTGCCTGCGCGGCCTGACCGAACTCCAACGCCAAGCCGTGACCCTGGCCTACTACCGGGGGCTGACCTACCGCGAGGTCGCCGAAGCCCTGCGCACTCCTCTTCCCACCATCAAGACACGCATGCGCGACGGGCTCATCCGGCTCCGCGACTGCATGGGGGTGACCACATGAAACACCACGCCACCGACTCCCACACCCTCGCCGCCGCCTACGCCCTCGGCGCACTCGAGGACGGCGAACGCCAAGCCTTCGACGCCCACCTCCAAGCCTGCGAGGCATGCCGGCAGGAAGCCGCCGAATTCGAGGCCACCGCCGCCCGCATGGCCGCAGCCGTCGTCCAGCCACCGCCCGCTACGGCCAAGGCGCAGGTCATGGCGGCCATCGACGGAGTGCGTCAACTGCCGCCCCGCGTGCCCGCCACCGCGGCCATCGCGTCCGCGCCCGCGGTCGGAGGCATGCTGCGCCGCCGAGCCGTGCCCCTGGCGCTGGCCGCCAGCGTGGCCGCCGCCGCCCTCGGCGGCACCGTCGTGTGGCAGACGCAGAACGGTCGGGACCTCCGGGCACAGGCCCGTCAGGCCCAGCGGCAACTCGACACGATCAGCACGGTTCTGGCCGCCCCAGACGCACGCACCGTGCACGGCCGGGCCGCCAACGGAGCCCTGACCACCGTCGTCGCCTCCGACCGGCAGAACAAGGCCGTCTTCACCGCTGCCCACCTCCCCACCCCAGGAGCAGGCAAGACCTACCAGCTGTGGTTCGACCACGACGGCACCATGCGCCCCGCCGGACTCATCGACCACGACGGCACCGTCATCCTCACCGGCAACCCCGCCGACGCAGGCGCCGTCGGGCTCACCCTCGAACCCGCCGGAGGCTCCCCCGAGCCCACCACCGACCCCCTGCTCCTGATGACCCTTCCCGTCTGATCCCGGCACCTCCCGCGCGACACCGCCCCAGGGTGAGCGAACCGAGCAACGAATCGAGGTCCCACATGGCCCACACCCCCACGATCGGGGACACCGTCGGCGACTTCCGGCTGCCCGGCGGGCACCTGGACGGCGAAACCTTCCACCGGCGCGACTACACCCTGTGCGAACAGCGCGGCACGCCCCTCGTCCTCGCCTTCTACCCCGGCGACGACACCCCTGTGTGCACCGCTCAGCTGTGCTCCTACTCCGACGGCCTGGGCCGCCTCCAGGACGCCGGGGCCACGGTGTGGGGGATCAGCCCCCAAGGGCTCGACAGCCACGAACGGTTCGCCCGCGACCGGAACCTGCGCATGCCCCTGCTGTCCGACCACGGGCGCACCGTGGCGAGGGCTTTCGGGATCACCGCGCCCCTGATCGGGCTGCGCCGGGCGGTGTTCATCCTCACCGCCACCGGCCGCCTGCACTGGAAGCACGTCACCGCCGTGGGCGCCACCTACCCCCCTGCCGCCACCCTGGCCGCACAGCTCGCCCGCCTGTCCGCCTGAACCCGCACAACCGTTTCCCCGGGGGCGCCGCGCCGCTCACGGATCTCCTCCAATCCGGCCGTCGGGCCGCTGCGAAGTACGGGTGAAGCGCAGCAGCCCGGCGGCGCGTCGAGTGGTGGGGAGCGGTTGTGCTGCAAGGCCGGACAGTGGCGGTCATCAGCTCGGGGGCGGCGGGCCTGACTGCTGCCCACCTCCTCGCCCGCTCGCATCACGTCGCCCTGTACGCGGCGGACGGGCGGTTCGGCGGTCACGCACACACCCACGCCCGCACCGCACCGCTGCGCCGCTCCTTCCGGCACCGGACCTACCCGTGGTGTGCGGACCTCGACCGGCTGTCCGTACCGCCCCGCCCGGTGCGTCCGCTCGCCCGCTTCGACGCGTGCGACCACTTCGGCGGCGACTCCGGCACCATCCGGGCCGGAATCCGCCGCCACGACATCCACCTGCTGCGCGGCCTGCCCGTACACCCCCGTCCCCGGTCCACCCCGCAGAAAGGCACGCTGCCGTGACCCGCCCCGCCCTCACCTCGCAGCCCGGCTCCCCACACGAGGGCCGCACCGTCGGGGTCCCTTCCCAGAGGATCCCGGACAGCAGGCCCGCAGACGCCTCGCCCACCGTCCGCCGTGAGCACGCAGACGCTGACCGGTGGCCGGACGTGGCCCGACTGCCTTCCGCCGCTCCGGCGCGGACCACCATCGCCCGGCTCCTGGTGAACCGCGCCCTGCACCGGCTGGCCCTGACCGAGCGAACCGTAGGCGCCCACGCGGACACGGCCGGCCCGCAGCTGACCCTGCACGACCCCGACGCGTTCCACCGACGCATCGGCCGCGACGGCCTGATCGGCTTCGGAGAGTCCTACATGGCCGGCGAGTGGGACAGCGAGGACCCGGCCGGCGTCCTGACCGTCCTCGCACGGCACGTCGACGAGCTGGTTCCCGCTCCGCTGCGGCGGCTGCGCCGCCTGTGGGTGTCCGCCCGCCCCGTCGCCGACCGGAACACCCGCGACGGTTCCCGGAGCAACATCCGGCGCCACTACGACCTGTCCAACGACCTGTTCGCCACGTTCCTGGACCCCACCCTCAGCTACTCCTCCGCGATCTTCACCGCCTTCCCCGCCCGCCCCGAGTCCCTGGCATCCGCCCAGCACCGCAAGATCGACCGGCTCCTGGACCTCGCCCGGGTCGGCGCAGGCACCCGGCTGCTGGAGATCGGCACCGGCTGGGGCGAACTCGCGCTGCGGGCCGCCGCCCGCGGTGCCCACGTCACCACGCTGACCCTCTCCTCCGAGCAGGCCGCTCTGGCCCGCGACCGCATGGCCGCGGCCGGACTCGCCGAGCGGGTGGACGTCCAACTGCGCGACTACCGTGACATCGAAGGCCGGTACGACGCCGTGATCAGCGTCGAGATGATCGAAGCGGTCGGCGCCGAATACTGGCCCGCCTACTTCACGGCCCTGCGCCGCGCCCTTGCCCCCGGCGGCCGAATCGCCCTGCAGGCCATCACCATGGGCCACCAACAGATGCTCCACACCGCCGGTACCCACACCTTCATCAGCAAGTACGTCTTTCCCGGCGGCCTGATCCCCTCCCGAACGGCCATCGCCGAACACTCCACCGCCGCCGACCTGCGCACGGTCGCCGACGACGGATTCGGCGACCACTACGCCGAGACGCTGCGCCTGTGGCGCGAACGGTTCACCGCCAACCGCCCGGCCGTCACCGGCCTCGGCTTCGACACCGCCTTCCAGCGCATGTGGGAGTTCTACCTCGCCTACTCAGAAGCCGGATTCCGCTCCCGCTACCTCGACGTCCGCCAGCTCCTCCTCACCGAAGGAACCCCCCGTTGAAGCCCGCTGCCGACCGACTCGCGCAGCTCCTCGGCCACTTCGTCCCGCCCCCTCCCCGTCCGGATCCGCGCGTGGGACGGCAGCCAGGCAGGCCCCACGGACGCACCCCTCGTCACTCCGCTCACCGGCGGCGCTACGTCGCCTGATCTGGTCGCTTCCGTCCGCTACCGGCTACGCGGCTGGAACGGGCACCGGGCCGATCCCGTCCAGGACACCAGACAAGCCCTGAAGGAACTACGGCATGTCGCCGGGCCGCTGCCCGTGGTACTCGTCGGGCATTCCATGGGTGCCAGGGCGGCACTGCGCGCAGCCGACGATCCGCAGGTCCGCGGTGTTGTCGCCCTCGCACCCTGGTGCCCACCCGGCGAGCCGACCGAGCACCTCGCAGACCGTATGATCATGGCCCTCCATGACGAAGCCGACCGGATCACCTCCGCCACGGACACCTGGAACTACCTCACCCGTGCTCGTGCTGCCGGTGCCCGCGTACGCGGCGTCCGGATGCATCGGGGCCGCCACGCCATGATCCGTGACGCGCGCCTGTGGCACCGCCTCACCACAACCTCCGCCGCAGCCGTACTCGGCCTGACCTCCCCACCCTGCAGCGCCCGGTACGCCGAGACGGCCTGGAGCGCCGACCCGATGGACGCCTCCGACATCACCTTGCCCGGCCACTGAGGTTTCCTCAACGGTGATCACTTCCAGATCCCGTTGAGGACGAGTGCGGCTCGGACGATGTCGCCGATCCGGCTGGGGCGGAGCGTGACGTACGGGAGGGTCCGCCATCGCTGCTTCGGCTCGGCAGCGGTGCGCTCGCACGTGCCGCACCAGGGTGTTGAACATGCGCGTATCGACGCGAAGTGTCTGTTCTGACGTGCAGGTACCGGTAGCCGGTGGCCTGCGAGACACCGGAGTCGCGGGCCAGGGCGGGCACGCAGCCGCGCCCACGAGACCAGCGCAGCACCAGAACCGCCTGCCGGAACGGCCCCAGCGCGCGGGAGGCCTTCGGAGTGCCGATCCGGCGGCGGTGGGCGCCCGGCAGTCGCGCAGGGAACTCGACGACGTGGCGCGGCACGTCGAGCATGGCAACATGAGTGATCAACGTGAAGCCTCTGGTGGCCACGGACATGATCTTGTGGTGGGACCTGTCCTACCAGGGACTTTACGTCTGCTCGGATCCAGCTACCGCCTGTCCGGCCCGTTCGGGGACGGGTGGGGCACGCCGTTGCATGGAGATCGTTTCGCTGAGAGAACCCCACTCGCCGCGCGTCAGGAGTAGCGGCTGAGGATCGCGTCGAGGCCGGCGGTCAGTTCCTCCTCCCCGCCGCGGACGGCGAGTGCCGGGCCGAGGGACCGCAGACGGGGGAATTCCTTGACGGGGAGGCGGTGCAGGCCGAATCGGAAGGCCGGCTCGGATTCGTCGGGGTTGTCCACGAATTCGCGCAGCTCGATGACGATGTAGCCGAGCACCCACGAGATGAACGCCCGGTATATCGCCAGTGTCGTCTCCTCGTCCAGGCCGGCCGCGCCCAGGAGGGCGAGCAGGCGCTCGTGCGCCCGCAGCACCGCCGGGGGCCGGCGCGACAGGGGCACGGTGAAGGGGCGCGTGGCCACCAGAGGCACGACGTGGGGGTGGGCGAGGGCGACCCGGTACATCGCCTGCGCTATGCACAGGAGCGCCTCCCGCCAGAACAGCGCGGCGTCGCCCCGCGGGCCGGGCGGCGTGGCGCCCTCCAGCACCTCCTCGAGCTCGAGGAACAGGTACTCGACCAGGCCGTCGAGAAGGTCGTCCTTGCTGGGCGTGTACCGGTAGATGGCCATGGTCTCCACGCCGAGGTCCTCGGCCACCCGGCGCATGCTCAGAGCGTCGAGGCCCTCGTGATCCACCACGCGGAGCGCCGCTTCGAGCACGCGGTCGCGGCTGAGTCGACTACGGGCGGCCATGGCCGCACCTCCTGGTCCCCGGCGTGAGCCGGCTGCGCTTGACGGCGTTATGGGACGGGTGGAGTCTGTACGTGTACAGAATAAACGGACGGCCTACGTGGACGTCATCAGCGTCGGTTCCGCACGACGCTCAATGATCAACCGAGTAAGCGAGTGGTCGCGATGCGACACACGAACACACTCCCCCGGCCACACGATCCGACCTGCGCCGGGCCCTGCCCGGTGCCGCTGTCCCCCGACGCGCTGGCCCAGCTCTACGCCAATTACCTGGACCTGTTGGCATCGCGACGGCTGCCGGAGGGCACCACGTTCGAGGAGTACTACTACACCTGGCGCTCCGACCGGCGGGGCGAGAGGCTGGTCGGCCTCGACGACGGCGCCGTACGAGCCGAACCGGTCACGGGACGGCGTCTGATCACACGACCCGACAAACCGCTCAAGGGCGTCATCCGCACCCTCGTGCTGCTGGTCGACTTCCCCGACGAGCCGCACGAACCGGACCACCGTCCGGGCCACTACGAACAGTTGTTGTTCAGCACGAACTCCCTGCCGACCGGCAGCATGCGCGAGTTCTACCGCACCGTGAGCGGCTTCCGGTCACTGGGCGACACCGGCATCGACATCCAGGGCGAGGTCCACGGCTGGTTCCGGCTGCCGCGACCGCTCTCGTTCTACGCCGACGGCAACTCCGGCATGAACAGGTTCCCCCGCAACGCACAGGGCATGGCCCGGGACGCGGTGCACCTGGCCAAGGACGAGGGGGTGGACTTCACGCCCTTCGACGCGCTGGAGGAGAACATGGTCACGGCCCTGTTCGTCGTCCACGCGGGCCCCGGAGCCGAGAAGACCAAGAGCGGCGACGACATCTGGAGCCTCAAGTGGGGCGTGCCGGGAGGCGTCCCGGTCGGCCAGAACCTGACCGTGGAGACGTTCCTGACCGTGCCCGAGGACTGCGCCATGGGCGTCTGCGCGCATGAGTGGGGCCATCTGGCGGCGCGTTGGGCCGACTACTACGACACGGGCGAGCTGAGGGCGACCAAGTCCAACGGCCTCGGCAACTACTGCCTGATGGCGTCGGGCTCCTGGGGCAACTCCGGGCTCACACCGGTGTTCCCCAACGGCATGCTGCGGATGTTCCACGGCTGGGCCACCCCGAAGCGCGTCAGGAGGAGCACGAAGGACGTGGTGCTCACGCCGGCCGCGGAGGGCGGCGACCTGCTCTTCATCCAGAACGAGGACAGGATGACGGAGATGCAGTACGTCCTCGTCGAGTACCGGCGACGCCGGGGGCAGGACGCCTTCCTGCCGGACGAGGGCATCTCGGTCTACACGGTCGACGAAGCGATCCCCGACGTGAACGACGAGGACCGGCTCGCGATCGAGCTGCTGCAGGCCGACGGCCGACGCGATCTGGGCGCGATCTTCGGCCTGGGCAACCGGGGGGACTCCACCGACCTGTACCCCTCTCTGGGGAACAGGATCATCGGCGAGACGACGAACCCGGCGCTCAACCTGCCCGACGGCACGTGGTCCGGCGTCACCCTCGAGGTCGAGGGCAACCCCGCCGACGACGAGATGGCGGTCGACATCCACATGGAGTGAGGCCGGACGACCGGCCGCTCAGACGGAACTCCCTCGCGAAGGGAAGGGCACGGTGAGCACCCCCGTTACCATCGCCGATCTGCTGGAGGACGCGCCCACGGACCACGCCTGGTCCCCGCTCCCCTCCGCTCCGACCTCCGGCACGGCACGGCCGGCCGGGCGGCCCCCGCTCACCGTGACCGTGGTCTGGGGGGACCTGCCGGAGGTTCCGGCGGATCTGCATGTCGCGGGGCACTACCAGGCGGTTCTGCCCGCGGCCGCGGAACTCGCCCTGGACATCGCCATCTCCGGCGGGCCGCGCCGGCTGATCACCGAGCACACCAAGCTCGGCTGGATCGACGCCCAGCTGGGAGAGGTCACGTACTTCCCCTGCCGGGCGGGCAGGGTTCGCTCCGCCGCCATCGTCGGGATGGGCCCGATGGGCACCCTGACGGAGCGCCGCGCCGTGCAGTTGCACAGGTCCCTGCTCGGCGAGGTCATGGGCCTCGGCCACGTGCAGACCCTCGCGACGGTACTCATCGGCTCGGGCACCGGCAATCTCACCGTCGCCCAGGCGGCGCGGGCCCTCGTGCACGGCTTCGGCGGCGCGCTGCGTTCGCAGGCGCCGTCGGCGGTGGCGTCTCGGCTCACCGAGGTGCTCGTGGTGGAGATCGACCGGCTGCGGGCCGAGCAGCTCGTGCGGGCGCTGACCGAAGCAGCCGCTGAGCAGACGTCCGTACGGATCGCACCGCGGTTGCGGGAGGAGCGCAGCGGCAGCCTGTCGCCCCAGTCCGCGGCGGTGTACGCGCTCACGGCGCTGACCGGGCTCACTGGTCGGACGGGCACGACGCCCGGCGAACCGGGGCGTCCGGGCGGCGGGGGGCCACCGGCCACCGGTGACCTGCTCGGTGAGGTACTGGCCGGTCTGGACCCCACGATCCGCGACCGGGTCCGGGAACAGCTGGGCCGGCTCGCCGACGTCGACCGGACCGACCTGACCTTGCGGGTGCGCCGGACCGTGGACGCCACGGAAGGGGCCGTACCGGTGAGGGTGTCCGCCCTGTCGGGCGTCGGCGGACTGCGCTGGGCGGCTCTGACGGAGCGGGCCACCGTGCCGGAACGGCTCGTCCCGGTGGACAGGGACCTGCTGCGGCAGCTCGTGGACCGGTTGACCGAGCCGAGTGCCGAGGATGCGAGGGACCTGCCGGACCTGTTGTCCCGGTTCGTGGTTCCCCCGGACTTCCAGCAACTCCTCACGGACGAGGCGGCCGTACTGATGGAGCTGGACCAGGAGACCGCCCTCGTCCCCTGGGAGTTCCTGGCCGACGTCAAGCAGCACAGCGGCGAGAGGGACGACCCGCTGGCCGTCCGCACCCCGCTCTCCCGGCAGTTGCGCACCCCGTACTCGCGGGTGATCACCGAGGAGGTCGACGCGGGTCCGCTGAAGGCCCTGGTGATCGGCGACCCGGGCGATCCGGAGAAGGGCTTCCAGCTGCCCGGAGCACGCAACGAGGCCCTGGCCGTATCGACCCAGCTCAGCCGCCTGGGGGTCGAGGTCACGCTGTTCGTGGGAGCGGCGGACTCCAGCCGGGTCGCGGGCATCCTGCCCGCGACCCGCCTCGACGTGCTGCGCGTCCTGCTGGCCGGCGGCCAGCACATCGTCCACTACTGCGGCCACAGTTCCTTCGACGCCTCGGCCTCCGGAGTGCGGTCGGGGTGGGTCTTCGCCGACGGCCTTCTCACCGCCCAGGAGCTGGTCCAACTCGAACACCCCCCGCGGATCGTGGTGGCCAACGCCTGCTCCACCTCCCGCCTCGCAGGCGCCGGCAGAGCCGCGCCGTCGACCGAGCCGCTGCCCGGCACGCCCTGGGGCAGTCCGCAGGCCCTCCTGGTGCCGAGCCTGGCCGGCGAGTTCCTGCGCGTGGGCGTCGCGCACTATCTCGGAGCGGGGTGGCGCGTTCCCGACGACCAGGCGACGTCGTTCGCCACGACCTTCTACACGCATCTGCTCGAGACCGGGCCGGGAGAGCCCGAGCACACCATCGGCTCCGCGGTCCACGCGGCGCGCAGAGCGCTGTACCGCGGGCACGACGGTTCCTCGTACGCCCCTGCCTCCGCGCGGCACGAACCGCCGGACGCCGCGCCGGACCGGCAGCGGAACAGCACCTGGGCCGCCTACCAGCACTACGGCGATCCGACCGATCCGTTCGTCAGCGCGAGGGGCGACTAGAAAGGTCCACTCATGGCCAGGATCCCGATGAGCGACGTCGTCGTACTCCTTCCCGGCATCGCCGGAAGCGTGCTCACCAAGGACGGCAAGGAGGTGTGGGCCCCTTCGCTGACGGCCGTGCTCGGGGCGCTCACCAGCCTGGGCCGCTCCCTGGACTCGATCGAGTTGGAGGACGACGACTGGCACGCCGACGACCTGGGTGACGGCGTCGTCGCCGAACGGCTGGTGCCCGACCTGCACACGCTGCCGGGCCTGTGGAAGATCGACGGCTACAGCCGGATCGAGCGGTTCCTCACCTCGCGGTTCGACCTCCACGAGGGCGTGAACTACTTCCCGTTCCCCTACGACTGGCGACGCGACAACCGGGCCTCCGCGCGCCGGCTGAGGGACCGGAGCCACGGCTGGCTGAAGGACTGGCGCCGGGCCAGCGGCAACGACGCCGCCCAGCTCGTCCTGATCGGCCATTCCATGGGCGGTCTCGTCGCCCGCTACTTCGTCGAGGCGATGGGCGGCTGGAAGGACACCAGGGCCGTCGTGACCTTCGGCACGCCGTACTACGGATCACTCAACGCCGTCGAGTTCCTGGCCAACGGCTTCGCCAAGCGGATCGGCCCCTTCGAGCACGACCTCACCCGGCTGCTCCGCTCCCTCACCGCCCTGCACCAGCTCGTCCCCGTCTACAAATGCGTGTACGGGTCGGACGACGGGCCCGTCACCCCGGTGAAGGCCGGGCTGCCCGGCTGGCAGCCCGGCTGGACCGCCCACCTGACCGACTTCTTCGGCGAGATGGAGACGGCCGCCGCCGCCAACCGCCAGGATCCCGCCTGGGAATCCCACCAGGTGCCCTACCACCCGATCGTCGGCATGGACCAGCCCACCCGGCAGTCCGCGCGGCTGGTGGACGGGAAGGTGGAGACCCTGCTGACCCGCGGGGGCCACGACGAAAGCGGCGACGGCACCGTGCCCAAGCTGTCCGCCGCCCTGTCGGGCACCGAGAACGCCCGCACGTTCGTCCCGCAGCGGCATGCGAGCCTGCAGAACCAGGACGCGATGCTCGAGCACCTCAAGGGCATCCTCCGGTCCCTGCACGAGGTGCGGATCGACGACCTGCGGGCAGCGGCGACCTCCTGGTTCAGCTACCTCGGCGATGACCTGTACCTCACCGGCGAGCCCGTGGTCTGCGAGATCGGAGCCGAGAGCGCCCTCGGCGAAGGCCGGTTGCCCGAGGTGCGGGCGCGCCTGACCGTGACCGACCGGCTCACGGGACAGCCAGTCAACGACCGTCCCGTCACGGTGGCGCGGCAGCGCCGGACGTTCAGCCTCGAACCACTGCCCCCGGGCACGTACGACCTGCTCGTCAGCGCGACCGCCGACACCGCACCGCTGTCCGAGGTGTTCGTGGTCGCCGACCCGGACGGCGCCGCCGGTTGAGGTGGGGGACGACAGCAGGACAGGAAGCGACGCGAGGAACTCCAGCGGCAGCGAACCGTCCCCGGACGGCTTCATCGCCGCGGAACTGGTGGAGGGCCGCGCCGTGCCCTTCTCCGGCGCGGCCGCGTCCTACGTGGTCCTACGTGGTGTGCCCGACGACGAACCCCGCCGGCTGCCCGGCGGCCAGACCTCGCGCAACGCCTGATCGACCTCTGGAAGGAGTACCCCGGCACCGCCGGCGACCTGCTCACCCAGGTCACGCAGCACGACGAGGAAGGCGTGGCCAAGCCGCACCGACCCGTGCCGCTGCTCCCGTCAGGCGTTCTGCGAGGAGCAGCGCGAACAGCCCCCGCCCCCCACCGCCCAGTTGTCGCACCAGAACCGTTCCTTGGCCTTGGCACGTGGAGGCGGCGGTGGCCATGCCAGTCGCCCCACTCGGCGGTGGCCAGTTCGACAAGGGCCTCCTTGCCAGGGCGAGGGCGGAGAACGCCGAGGTCCTCTTCGCCGATCAGGCCGGGATCCGCTCGGACCAGGTCACCGGCCGCACCTGGGGCGCCAAGGGCATCACTCCGGTCGTCCGCCGCACCGGGAACCGGTTCTCCGTGAACGCAATGTCCGCGACCAGCACCAAGGGCCGGATGCACTTCATGTCCTTCACCAAGACCTTCCACGCGAAGGTCATGTGCCGCTTCCTGGACCGGCTCGCCGGGCACTTCGACCGCAAGGTCCACCTGATCTTCGACCGTCACTCGGCCCACCGTTCGAAGGCCGTCCGGGCCTGGCTCGCCGACGACGCCGCCGAGATCGAGCTGCACTCCCTGCGGTCATGTCCCTCGTAGCGGTGTAGCCGGGTCGGGCTGATCTTCAGCTGGATAGATCTTGTCCATGCTTCCTTCGGGGAGGTAGCGGCGGGGAAAGGCGATCCACTCGTCGTGCATCTCGATGGGCACGGCGGTGGTGAGGCGTTCGAGGGCGTCGGGGTCGGGGAAGATCTGCACGACGTCGGTCCGCCGCTTGATCTCGCGAGGGATCCGTTCTAGGGGATTGGTCGACTGGGTCTTCTTCCAGTGCCGATCAGGGAAGTCCGCGAACGCGGTCAGGTCCTCCTCCGCTTCCAGGAGCATGGCCCTGACCTTCGGGAACTGGCGGCCGAGCATGTCGGCGACGGTGTCGAGCCGGGCCCGGTGCGAACCTTGGGGATCGCCAGGTCCAGGTCCCCGGCCTGGATGGTCGGCACCCTCTCGCGGTGCCCGTTGCGCCAGGTCGTACGGGTCTCGGTGTGTTCGCCGGGCTCCGCGCCGATGTGGGCGGTGGCCTCGGCCTCGATGAGCTCCTGCAGGATCCGCTGGGCCAGGACCCTGAATCAACGCGATTCCGTCCGCCGTGCGCAGTGACTCCATCAGCCGGAGTAAGTCGTGCTGGGACAAGGCCATCGCGTCACCTCTCTCAACGAGCTTCTCTACTCGGAGAGTTGCGCGATGGCCGCCTCATGACCAGGGGCTACGCGGAGATCGCTGCTACACCACTCGACGGGACACCATCTATTTCGGATTCACGGTCTGGTGGTCGAAGTCGGGCGGGGCGTGATTTCGGAAGGCTTTTTCTGCGCTGCTTGCGTGCGTCGATCGGTCGGGCATCTCGGACGTCACTGGTCGTCGATGCGGTGGGTGTGTGCCCGAACGCCTCGGCGAAAGAATTCTGTGGGTGGCGCCTGCCGCGATGTGAACTGGCTGAATGTCTTCTGGTTGGCTGCCGTCCGTCGAGCACAGCGCCATGGGGCGGCGCCGGCGGAGGTCCGGGCGACCGGCTGCGGGCCGCGGGTGGACCGGGGGCTCGGCGTCTGATTCCTGCGAAGCGGCAGGCTCGCGGCCGTGCGGGGTGCGCCGCCCGCCGTGGTCCTCGTTTCCGCCGCTCCACGGGGCCCGGTCGGTGTCCCTGTCGTGACGGAAGCACCGGAGTCGGCCGTTCCCGTCGGAGGTCGTCCCGTATGGCGGCCGTCACACGGCAAATCGGGATGTCCGGGAAGTTCTCCCCCTGGGCTCGGGTCGGCCGTCAAGGCGGGTCCCCGCTCGCTCGAAGAGGTGCGTGCCCTATGAAATTTCCTGAAAATGGGGCCGGGTAGCGATGCGGGTTGGCGGAAACTCCTTGCTTCGTGTCTGAAATTCCTTGGCGCGATTCCCTTGCGGCTCGGAGTTTCCCCGGTCGGATGGTCGGCGGTCCGCGAATTATTTTTTGTGGACAGCACTGATGGGCGACCCTAGGATCTGGCCTGGTCTGGCTGGAGATGGCCGAGAAAACAAATCGATGAAACTTTGACTTTCAGGGGATCTTGATATGCCCAACCCCACCGTGTGGAATGTCGTTTCGGACGCACGATCCGACGCCGATATCGTGCTCGCGGCCGATTTTCCGGTGACGGGAAGGAATGAGGGTGGGTTCGCCGATCTGGCGCCCGGTCTGAAGCTGGACTGCGACCTGTGGCAGACCGTCGCCCCGGTCCGCGACCCCCAGACCGACGCCCTGGACGACAGCTACCTGGAGCCCTGGCTCTCCGAGGTGGCCGCCTCCGGTCGCACGGTCCGCGCCGTGCTCGGCTACTGCGCGGGCTCCGTCTTCGCCGGTGTGCTCGCCGAGAAGATCGGCGAGCGGCAGCCGACCGCCCCCCGCGTGGTGCTGTTCGACCCCGAACTGGTCGACGTGCCCACCGTCCACCTCCAGTTCGGCCGGGTCGTCGGCAACATGACCACCGTGCTGACCCCGGAGGAGATAGCCGAGCTGTCCGGCGCCGCCGAGCGGCTCGCCGCGCAGCCCGACACGGCCCCGGCCGCTTTCGCCGCCGGACTGTACGCGGCCTTCCACCCGATCGGCACCACGGCGCTGCGGCGGGCCGGGCTCGACGAGGACTACGCCGGCGAGCTGGTCCAGCTGGTCGGCTCGTTCATGTCCTACCTCGCCACCGCCGCCGGGCTCGACCCGCGCCCCGGCTGGAAGGGGGCCACGGTCGTCACCTCCGCCAGTGTGACCAGCGGACTGAACCGGATGCGCACCACGCCCGGCGTCGCCCCCATCGAGGTCGCGGACGAGCGGCGCTTCGAGGTCGAGCACCGGGACCTGTTGCGCACCCCCGCCATCGCCGAAGCCGTGGCCGGAGTCCTGGCAGGCCGCCCGGGGGAGCACGCGTGAGCGCCGAAACCACGGCCGCTCCGGTCCGGGGCGGCTCCGGTCCCGCGGCCGGGCGCGCACCGGCGAGCCGCAAGGAGACGACCCTCTGGCTCCTCGACGAGTTGGTCCCCGGGAGCGGCGCCAACAACCTGTCGCTGGCCCTGCGCGTACGGGGCCGTCTCGACGCCGCCGCCACCGCGCACGCCCTGCGACTCCTGACGGAGCGCTTCGAGGTGCTGCGCACGGTCTACCACCGCGAGGGCGCCGAGCTGACCAAGGCCGTCGCACCGTCCCTGGCCGTCGGACTGGAGGAGGCGGAGCACCACGGCGGCGCGGAGGACGAAGGGGCCGTCCTGACGGCCTTCGTGGCCCGCCCGTTCACCCCGGACGGCCGCCCCCTCGTACGCGCCCTGCTGCTGCACGGGCCGGATGCCGACGTGCTGTGCCTGGCCCTCCACCACGCCGTGTCGGACGTGCAGTCGACGGCCATCCTGCGCGCCGAGTTCGTCACCTTCTACGAGGCGGTGCTGGAGGGCGGGCACCCCGCCCCCGCCGAGGTGCCCGCCCTGCGCGAACCCGCGCCGTCCCCCGAGAGCCGCGGCTACTGGCAGGAACGCATGGCCGGCTTCCGCTCCTCGGGCCTGGAACTCCTGTGCGAACAGCGTGATCAGCCCGTCACCACCCTCCGGGGCGACGAGGTCACCCACGTCCTGTCACCGGAGGCCCACGAGGTCGTGCGCCGCCTCCAGCGCGAGCTGCGGGCACCGGAGTCCGTCGTCCTCCTCACCGCCTACGCGGTCCTCCTCGCCGCGCACGGCGCCGGACCCGACCTCACCATCGGCTCGCCGGTCAACACCCGCCCCCGCGAGGCGGTGGACGCGGTCGGCTACCACAGCAACCTCGTCGTCCTGCGCCTGCTGCTCGACCGTGACGCCACCTTCCGGGACCTCACGGCCCTGACCCGGCGGACGTTCATGGAGGCGATGGCGCACAAGGACGTACCGACCGACGACGTGCTCGACATGGTCGAGCGCGACGGGTCCGGCTGGCGCAACGCCCTGTTCAAGCACGTCTTCAACTACGTCCCCTTCGTCGAGGACCAGCGCACCTTCACCCTCGCCGGTGCCGAGGCCGAACTCCTCGTCGTCGAGAACGGCTTCAGCCAGTTCGACCTGGAATTCTTCGTCTCGGCCAACCAGGAGACCGCCACGGTCCGCGCCGCGTTCTACACCGGGGTGCTGGACCGGTCGGACGTCGAACTGATGGTCCAGCGCTACGACGCCCTGCTGGTCGCGCTGGGCACCGGGGCGGACACCCCGATCGCCTCCCTGCCGTCCTGGTCGGCCCGCGACCACGAGGTCATCGACGCCGCCAACGCCACGAACCGCGCGATCGGCCTGCCGTCGGTGCTCACCGGCTTCGCCCGCCGCGCCGCCGCCGACCCCACGGCCGTGGCCGTACGGGAGGGCGACCGCACGGCCACGTACGGCGCCCTGTGGTCCGCGGCCGTCGACACGGCCGCCCAGCTGGCCGAGGCCGGCGTACGTCCCGGCGACGTCGTCGCGCTCCTCCTGCCGCGCGGCGCCACGCTGGCCGCGTCGGTGTTCGGCACCTGGCTCGCGGGCGCCGCCTACCTGCCGCTCGACCCGAACCACCCCGTGGAGCGCCTGACCCACCAGCTCGACGACACGCGGGCCCGCGTCGTCATCGTCGGCGCCGGGACCACCGCCCCGGAGGGCCACGTCTCCGTGCTCGCCACCGACGGGGACCGGGTACCCCAGGTGGCGGTGGACGAGGCGGCGGTGAAGGTCGACCCCGACGCCCTCGCGTACGTGATCCACACCTCCGGCTCGACCGGCAAGCCCAAGGGCATCCCGATCCGGCACGGCAGCCTCGTCAACCACATCGTCGACTACGCCGAGCGCTTCGGCGTGGCGGGCTCCACGCGCCCCACCGGCTGGCTCAGCACGTACAGCTTCGACACCTCCTCGCTCGAACTGATGATGCCGCTGCTCCACGGCGGCCACACGGTGGTCCTCCCGGACGAGGCGCGCACCGACGGCACCCTGCTGGCGGCTGCCGTCGCCGCCCACGACATCGGCCTGCTGCAGGCGACGCCCACGACGTGGCGGCTCGTCGCCCGCGAGGCCGCGGACATGGCGGCCGGACGCGTCCTCCTCACCGGCGGCGAACCCCTGCCCGCCGAACTGGCGACCCGGCTGCTCGACGCCGGAGCCGAGCTGTGGAACGTCTACGGCCCCACCGAGAGCACGATCTGGGCGACCGCCGGCCGCGTACCGGAGGGCCACGACGGAAGGGTGGACGTCGGCTCACCCGTCGCCAACACCCGGATCTTCATCGCCGACCCGTACGGCAGGCCCCTCCCGGTCGGCCTCCGCGGAGAGCTGTGCGTCGCGGGCGTCGGCGTCGCCTCCGGCTACCACGAGCGGCCCGACCTGACCGCGGAACGCTTCGGGGAGAACGCCGAGTACGGGCGCTTCCACCGCTCGGGAGACGTGGCCCGCTGGCGGACCGACGGCAGGATCGACCTGTTCGGCCGGATGGACCGGCAGGTCAAGCTGCGCGGCAACCGGATCGAACCCGCCGAGATCGAGGCGGTCCTGCTCGCCCACCCCGACGTCGAGGCGGCGGCCGTCGTGGTCGTCGGCGATCCCGGGGCGGACGGTTACCTGGCCGCCTTCGTCCGGGTGCCGGGCCGTCCCGAGGCCGTGGACGAACTGTGGGACCACGCGCACGGGCAGCTCCCGCGCTCGGTCGTCCCGCACCGGTTCATCGCCGTGGACGCCTTTCCCCGCACCGGCAGCGACAAGGTCGACCACCTGGCCCTCGCCGAACAGGCCGCCCGGCACTCCGGCCCGGCCGTCGGCGGCCACGGCGGCGAAGGCGGTGCCGGAGCCCAGGACGACCTCACGGCCACCGTCGTCGGCCTGTTCGCCGAACTGCTGGACCGCAGCGACCTCGACGCCGGCGCGCACTTCTTCGCCAACGGCGGGCACTCGCTGCTGGCCGTCGCCCTCGCCCAGCGGCTCAAGGACATCACCGGTGTCCGGCTCGCGCTGACCGACGTGTTCGAGACCCCCACCCCCGCCGCCCTGGCCGACCGGCTGCGCCGGCTCGCCTGACGGAACCGAAAGAGACGCTCCCATGGAAATCCTCAAGCTCGCCGTCAGCGGCTGGTTCGCCCGGGCCCTCGCGGTCGCCGCCCGACTGGAGATAGCCGACGTCCTCGACGGCGGATCGATGACCTCGGCCGAACTCGCCGAGCGCACCGGGACCGACCCCGACGTCCTCCACCGCCTCCTCCAGATGCTCACCGTGCCGGGAGTCCTGGAACGCGACGGGGAGAAGTTCCGGCTGACCGAGGCCTACGCGCCGCTGCGCGCGGACCACCCCTTCACCCAGCGCCACTTCGCCATCCTCGCCGCCGAGCTGTACGACGACGCCTTCGCCGGCCTGATGCACACCGTGAAGACCGGCAAGTCCGGCTTCCAGGAGGTGTTCGGGGAGTCCCTCTACGGCTACCTGGAGTCCCACCCCGAAACGGCCGACCTGTTCGACAAGGGCATGGTCGACCTGGCGACGCCGGTGGCCCAGTGCCTGCTCGGCCTGCACGACTTCGGCGCCGTGAAGACGGTCGTCGACGTGGGCGGCGGGAGCGGCGGACTGCTCCCCGGCCTGCTGGCCGCCCATCCGGACCTGCGCGGCACCGTCGCCGATCGGGCCAGCGTCTGCGCCAGGGGCCGCACGGCCCTGGAGCGGGTCGCGCAGGAGGACGTGCTCGACCGCATCGACTTCGCCCCGAGCGACTTCTTCGTCGGGCTCCCCGCCGGAGCCGACCGCTACCTGCTCAAGAACGTCCTGCACGACTGGACCTACGAGAACTGCGTCCGGATCCTGCGCACCGTCGCCACCGCCATGGCCGACAGCCCCGCGGACGCCCGGCTGCTCGTCGTGGAGCCGCTGGTGGAGAACGACATCGACGGCTGGCGGGCGATGTTCCAGGCCGTGGCCTGCGACGAGGGCACCACCGGACTGGACGAGCCCGCCCTGCGGCGCGCCCTCGAAGAGGCCGGCTTCGTCGTGGAGTCGGTCGGGCAACTACCCACACAGCACAAGGTGTTCGAATCCTCCCTGCGTGTCTCCTGATGCTCACGCCGGTCTTCCTGTTCGCGGGGCAGGGCTCCCAATACCACGGCATGGGCAAGTGGCTCTACGGGGCCGACGCCGCCTTCCGCGAAGCCCTCGACTCCCTGGACGCGACGGTCCGCGAGGTGCGCGGCGATTCGGTGATCGAGGCGATCCACGGCGCCGGCCGCGGCCCCGAGCACCCGATGACGCAGTTCTCCCTCACCCAGCCGGCCATCTTCATGGTCGAGTACGCGCTGGCGCGGATGCTCCGGAGCCACGGGTTCGAACCCGGCGCGGTGCTCGGCGCGAGCCTCGGGGAGGTCGCGGCGGCGGCCGTCGCCGGCGCCGTCGCCCCGGACGAGTGCCTGCGCTCCCTGCTCCGCCAGGTCGACGTCTTCGAGGCCGAGTGCCCGCGGGGCGGGATGCTCGCGGTCCTGGCCGACGCGGGACTCGCCGACCGGGACCCGGCCCTCGCGGGGGCGCACGTCGCCGCCGTGAACTCACCGGAGAACTTCGTCCTGGCCGGCACCGACGCGGTCCTGGACCGGATCGAACGACACCTCCATGCCACCGGCACGCTCTGCCAGCGGCTGCCCGTCCTCTTCCCCTTCCACTCGCCCCTGATCGACCCGGTCGAGGGCGTGTTCAAGGAACTGATCGGCGACCTGGCCATGAAGCCGGCCACGCTCCCGCTGATCTCCGGCACCACCGGAACGACCGTGCGGATGCCCGACCCCGCACACCTGTGGCGGGTGCTCCGCGAACCCTTCGACCTGACCCGGGCACTGGGCCCGCTCCTGGAACGGGACGACCTGCTCTTCCTCGACCTGGGGCCCTCCGGGTCCATGGCCAACCTGGTGCGGGCCGCGCTGCCGGAGGGCAGCGGTTCCCGCGTGCTTCCCCTGTTGTCCCCGTACGCCCGCGACGAGGTGCTGTACCGGGCCGTCCTCGACGCGCGCCCCCGCCTCGCCGCCACCCCCGCAAGAATCGAGGTGAACCCCGTGAGCGCTCCCGCAGCGACCGCCGCGCCCCGGTCCGCCGCCGCAGCGACCGCCGCGCCCCGGTCCGCCGCCGCCCCGACGCTCGACGTCCACGTCTTCCCCGGACAGGGCGCACAGGCCAAGGGCATGGGACGGGAGGTGTTCGACCGCTTCCCCGACCTCGTCGCCCGCGCCGACGCCGTCCTCGGCTACTCCGTCCGGGAGCTGTGCCTGGAGGACCGGGGCCGCAACCTGCGCGACACCCGCTACACCCAGCCGGCGCTGTACGTGGTCAACTCCCTGACCTGGCTGGCGGCCGTGGGCGAGGGAGGGCGCCTGCCCGACTACGTCCTCGGGCACAGCCTGGGCGAGTTCTCCGCCCTGTTCGCCGCCGGGGTGTACGACTTCGAGACGGGTCTGCGCCTGGTCGCCGAGCGCGGCCGGCTCATGGGGCAGGTCACGGGTGGCACGATGGCTGCCGTCTCGTACGTCGACGCCGCGCTCGTGGAGCAGGTCCTGCGCGACCAGGGCCTCTCCGAAATCGACATCGCCAACTACAACGCGCCCACCCAGACCGTGATCGCCGGTCCCGCGGACGCGGTCAACCGGGCGCTGCCCGCGCTGAAGGCGGCCGGTGCGCGGTGCGCGCCGCTGAACGTCAGCGCGCCCTTCCACAGCCGGTACATGACCGCCGCCGCCGAGGAGTTCGGCCGGCTGCTGGACGCCACCGCCTTCGCGCCGCCGAAGATCCCGGTGATCGCCAACGTGGACGGACGGCCCTACGCGGCGGGAGCGGTGGCCGACACCCTGCGCCGGCAGATCGCCTCGCCGGTGCGCTGGACCGACAGCGTCCGGCTCCTGATGGGCCAGGGCGACTTCCGGGTGCGCGAGCTCGGTCCGGGGCAGGTGCTGACCAAACTCATCGAGCGGATCCGGAACGAGGCGACCCCACTTCCCGCTGCCGGGCCGGCGGGGTCCGCCGCGCCGCTGCCGTCCGGACCGGTCCGTACCGAGCCCGTGCGTACCGGGCCCGCGCCGGTCGCACCCGTACGCCCCGCGACGGGCTCCGTCGGGTCGCTCGGGTCGGAGGGCTTTCGGCGGGACTACGGCGTCCGCCTCGCCTACGCCGCCGGAGGGATGCGGCAGGGCGTCGGCTCCGTCGACCTGGTCGCCCGGATGGCCGGGGCCGGACTGCTCTCCTACTACGGCGCCTCGGGGCTCCCGGCCCGGGACGTGGCCTCGGCGGTCGCCGCGATCCGCGCACGCGTCCCGGCCGGGGCGCCGTTCGGGGTCAACGTCACGCACGACCCCTTCGACCCGCGGGCCGAGTCCGAGCTGGTCGACGCACTGATCCGGGACGACGTCCGGTTCGTGGAGGCCTCCACCCACGTCGAGGCGACGCCCGCCCTGGTACGCCACCGGCTGACCGGCGCCCGGGTGCGGGCGGACGGCAGCGTGCACGTGCCCCGCAAGATCCTGGCGAAGGTGACCCGTCCGGACGCCGCCCGCCTGTTCCTGGAGCCGCCGCCCGCGGCGCTCGTGGGCCGGCTGGTGACGGAGGGGCTGCTCACCCCCGAGGAGGCCGAGGCGGGCGCGCGCATCGCGCTGGCCGACGACGTCTGCGCGGTGGGGGACGCCGGGGACCACTCCGACATGGCGACCCTGTGGGCGCTGCTGCCCGCGCTGCGCGGGCTGCGCGCGGAGCTCGGCGCAGTGGCCGGGGCCGTACGCGTCGGGGCCGGGGGCGGCATCGGAGCCCCCGAGTCGGCGGCGGCCTCCTTCGTCCTGGGCGCCGACTTCGTCCTCACCGGCTCCATCAACGCGTGCACCGCCGAGAGCGGGACCAGCGCGGCGGCCAAGGACCTCCTGCAGGAGGCCGACGTACACGACACCGCCTTCGCGCCCTACGGAGACCTCTTCGAACTGGGCGGTCGGGCAAGGGTGTTGCGCAAGGGCGTGCTGTTCCACGCCCGCGCGGGAAAGCTCCACGACCTGTGGCGCAACCACGACTCGTGGGAAGCGGTGCCCGCCGCGGTGCGCGGGAAGGTGGAGCGCGACTACCTGGGGGCCTCCTTCGAGGAAGTCCTCGCCCGCCTCGGCAACTCCGCCGAGTCCGTCCTCGACCCCAAGCGGCGCATGGCACTGGTCTTCCGCTGGTACTGCGCCCAGGCGGCCACCTGGGCGATCGAGGGCACGCCGGACCGCGTCGCCGACTACCAGATCCCCTGCGGACCGGCCCTCGGCGCCTGCAACCGGTGGCTGGCCGGCACCCCCCTGCACGCCTGGCGGGACCGGCACGCCGACGTGCTCGCCGAGCGCCTGATGACCGAGGCCGCCGAGGTCGTGGGCGGCGGGCTCCGCAGCCGCAGCTCCTGACCTCCGAAGGGCCGGCGCGACCACGCACACGGCAGCACCCGCACGACCGACACTTTCAGCAACGAGCGAGGCAGACCGCATGACCGAGACCCCCGCACCGGAACCCAGCACCGCATCGGACGACCTGGCGAGCGAGTTCGATCTGTCCGACCCGAAGTTCATCACCGACCCGAAGGCGGGGGAGCGCTGGCTCGGCAGCCCCCGGCCCGTCTGCCGCGGCAAGTTCGCCGACGGCAGCGACGTCTGGGTGGTCACCGGACACCACGACGTCAAGACGGTGCTCGGCGAGCCGACCCTGCGCAGCCGCCCGCCGGGCGACTCCCACCGCGAGAGCATGCTCAGCCGGGGCATCCCGGAGGACATCGTCGACATGTTCGACTCCACCCTGCTGACCATGGACGGCGAGGACCACATGAGGGTCCGCCGCCTCGTCACCCGGGCCCTGTCCGCCCGGCGGATGCTGGCCCTGACCCCGGCCGTCGAACGCGTGGCGGAGCGCCTGCTGGACGGCCTCGCCGGCAAGTCCGAGCCCGATCTGATCGCGGACTACGCACACCCGCTGGCCATCATCGTCATCTGTGAACTCCTCGGCGTCGACGAGGAGTACCGCGAGCAGTGGCGCGAGTGGAGCGAGGCCCTCGCCCAGGCCCTGCGCCCGAACCCCGAGCAGTTCGCCCCGGCCGTACGGGGCATGGCCCGGGTGACCCGGGAACTGATCGCCGCCCGCCAGGCCGCGCCGCGCGACGACCTGATCTCCGAACTCGTGCAGGTCCACGAGGAGGACAGCGACCGGCTGACCGACGACGAGCTGACCGCCCTGGCGATGGTCCTCGTCCAGGCCGGTCACGAGACCGTCCGCAACCTCGTCGCGCTCGGGGTCTTCACCCTGCTCCAGCACCCCGACCAGCTGGAGCTGCTGAAGGAGGACCCCTCCCTCGGCAGCCGGGCCGTCGCCGAACTCGTCCGCCACACCGCGCCGGTGAAGCACACCTTCCGCCGCTTCGCCACCGAGCCCGTCGACATCGGCGGAGTGAAGGTGGAGCCAGGAGAGGCCATCCAGGTGGTGCTGGCCGCCGCGAACCGGGACCCCGAGGTCTTCGAGGAGCCCGGACGCCTCGACGTCACCCGCGAGCAGAACCCGCACCTGGGCTTCGGCCGGGGCGCGCACTACTGCCTGGGCGCCAGCCTCGCCCTGATCGAGGGAGAGGTCGCCCTGACCGCACTGTTCAAGCGTTTTCCCGACCTGTCGCTGGCCGTCGACCCGCAGGAGATCGAGCCGCGCTACCTGCTCTCGATGCAGCGGCTTCCCGTCCGATTGTCCCCGGAGGACGAACTGCGATGACCGACGACGTTCCCACGGTCCCGGGCCTGCCGATGAAGCGGGGCCGGTGCCCCTTCGACCCCGCACCCGAACTGGGCGCGCTCCGCGCGGAGCACCCGGTCGCCCGCATGGAGTTCCCGGACGGGCACGTGGGCTGGCTGGTCACCGGCTACCCCCAGGTCCGCAAGCTGCTGGCCGACCCCCGGATGAGCTCCCGGGGGGATGCGCTGCGCTCGCCCATTCCGCTGCCCATGGCGACGGACCGCACGGAGCCGGCCCCGGGCATGTTCACGGCGATGGACCCGCCGGAGCACACCCGCTACCGGCGGGCGGTGGCCGCCTGGTTCTCGGCGCGCCGCACCCGCACCCTGGAACCCCGGCTGACGGAGCTCGCCAGGGGCCACCTGGACGCCATGGCCGAGGACAAGGGCGAGGGCCCGGTCGACCTGGTGACGGGATTCGCGGAGCCCATGGCCGCGTCGGCCATCTGCGAGCTGCTGGGCGTCCCCGTGTCGGAACGCCCGGCGTTCGCCCGGGCCATCAAGGCCCTCTTCGCGGTGCACTCCAGTGCCGAGGAGGCCATCGCCGGCTGGCACGCCATCACCGGCCTGCTGCGCGGGCTGGTCGAGGCGAAGCGCGCCGAACCGGCGGACGACCTGCTCGCGACCCTCGTCACCGAGGGCCGGCTCACCGACGAGGAGCTCGTCACGGTCGGCAGCGTGCTGCTGACCGCCGGATACGACACCAGCGCGAACATGATCGGCCTCGGCACCTTCGCCCTGCTGGAGCACCCCGAGCAGGCGGCCGCGCTGGCCGCAGACACCTCGCTGGCCGAGCGGGCGGTCGAAGAGCTGCTGCGCTACCTGACGGTCGTCCACGCGGGCGGCATCCGCGCGGCGGGCGAGGACCTGGAGTTCGAGGGGCAGCGGATGGCGGCCGGGGACGCGGTCTCGCTCTCCTTCGCGGCGGCCAACCGCGATCCGGTGCTCTGCACCCTGCCGGACGTGCTCGACGTGACCCGCGAGCCCGTACCGCACCTCGCGTTCGGGCACGGAGTCCACCAGTGCGTGGGCCAGCAACTCGCCCGACTGGAACTGCGGGTCGCCTTCGAGGCCCTGTTCGGACGCTTCCCCGGACTGCGCCTCGGCGTGCCCGCCGCCGAGGTCCGAACCCGCCCGGACGCGATCATCTACGGCGTCCAAGAGCTACCGGTGACCTGGTGAACGGAGAGAACGTGCTGTACCGAGAGATGTTCAAGTCCAAGATCCACCGCGCGACGGTGACCCAGGCGGACCTGCACTACGTGGGCTCCGTCACCATCGACTCCACCTTGATGGCCGCCGCGAACCTGCTGCCCGGCGAAAAGGTCGACGTCGTCGACATCGACAACGGGGCCCGCCTGAGCACCTACGTCATCGAGGGCGAGGCCGACAGCGGCGTCATCGGCATCAACGGTGCCGCGGCCCGCCTCGTCAGCCCCGGCGACCTCGTCATCATCATCTCCTACGCCTCCATGAGCGAGGAGCACGCCCGTTCGTACGAACCGAGCGTCGTGTTCGTCGACGCCGACAACCGACCCGTCACGACCGGCACCGACCCCGCCGCAGTGCCCGAAGGATTCGGTCTGGTGCGCGGCGACACCGTCACCGCCTGACCACCCACCCCGCTCACCGGAGACCCACATGAGTGCCACCCCTGACGTCATGACCGCCTTCACCAGCGGTCTCGCGGACATCAACCTCGACGAGTCCGGCACGGCCCGCCGCGGCGAGAACGCCGCCGGCATGAAGTCCGCCAGCGCCACCATCTACGACATGGCCGCCACCCTCTCCGGCCACGGGGCCCTGTGGAACTGGGGCATGCACGACCCCGCCCTCGTCGAGGAGATCCGCGCCCGGGTGCCCGGCTTCGGCGAGCCCTGGACCGACGGCTTCAGCGAGCAGCTCTACTTCCTCGCCCTGCGCGAGCTCCCCATCGACCTCGACGACTACGCCGGACGCCACGTCCTCGAAGTCGGCTGCGGCATGGGGGAGGGCCTCAACCTCCTCTCCCGCATCGCCCCCGGCGCCCGCATGACCGGCCTGGACCTGTCACCGAAGGCCGTCGCACGGGCCACCGCCACCCTGTCCCGGGGCGACGCGCTCGCCTTCGTCCACGGCGACGCGGAGGACCTGCCCTTCGAGGACGGATCCGTGGACGTGCTCGTCAACATCGAGAGCTCGCACACCTACCCCGACCTCGGCAGGTTCCTCGCCGAGGCCGCACGCGTGCTGCGCCCCGGCGGCTTCCTCAGCCACATCGACGTCTACACCCGACAGCGCACGGAGACCATGCGGCGCACGGCGGAGGAGACCGCGGGCCTGGAGTGGACGGCCGACCACGACATCTCGGACCGGGTCCGCGCCGCCGTCCGCCGCCGGATGGCACCCGGCAGCCACTTCCGCACCACCCTCGGCAAGCAGCGCATGAACCCGCTGGTGCGCCAGATCGCCGCGCACAGCCAGATCCTCATGTTCGGCGGCATGTTCGCGGGTTACCAGCCGTCGCCCGCGATCAAGGCGCTCAGCAAGCTGGGCATCGTGCCGTGGATGAGCGGCTTGCCGATGGAGAGCTACCGCCACCGGATCGCCGTCCGCCGATGACCCGCCGCCCGGGCCGAAACCGAAAGGGGGAAGCGTGAGTCCACGGCTGTTCGCCGTCGCCGCCGACACCGAGGACCTGCTCCAGGTCCTGCTGTACGCCCACATCGACAGGATCCGTGCCGGACGCGAACTGCCCTCACTCGCCCGGTACTGCCACGAGGCGGCGACGGGCACGAGCGGCGTCCACCGGATCGCCTTCGCCGTCGACTCCTACGACGACCTGCGCACGCAGCTCGAAGGGGCCTGCACGGGCGAGGCGGGGCGGGTGCCGGCGGAGACCACGGCCCGGCGCCCCGGGCTGGTGTTCGTCTTCGCCGGGCAGGGCGCCCAGTGGTACGGGATGGGTCGTGAACTCCTGGCGCAGCAGCCGGTGTTCCGCGAGGAGATGTACCGCTGTGACCGGCTCGTGAGCGAGTTCGCCGGCTTCTCCGTCGTCGAGCAGCTGCAGCTGTCCGCCGAGGAGGCCCGGCTGGGCGAACTGGACGTCCTCCAGCCGACGATGGTCTCCTTGCAGATCGCCCTCACGGAGCTCTGGCGCAGCTGGGGGATCACGCCCGACGCGGTCGTCGGGCACAGCATGGGGGAGATCGCCGCCGCCCACGCGTCCGGTGGACTGACCCTGCGCGAGGCCCTGATGGTGGCCTGCCGGCGCAGCGCGCTGCTGCGCCGGATCTCCGGCAAGGGAGCGCTGGCCACGACGGAGCTCTCACCCGCCGAGGCGCGGGCGGTGGCCGAGGCGAGCGGCGGCGGGATCAGCGTGGCGGGGGAGAACAGCCCCCGCTCCACCGTCCTGGCGGGGGACTCGCACTCGCTCGCCGCGCTCGTCGGCGAGCTGGAGGCGCGGGACGTCTACTGCCGGGTGATCAAGGGAACGGTCGCCTCGCACAGCCACTACGTGGACGAGCTGCGCGAGGACCTGCACGCCGCCCTGCGCACCCTGGAGTCGGCCCCGACCCGCCTGCCGATGTACTCGACCGTGACGGCCGAGCCGGTGCGGGGCGCCGGGCTCGGGGCCGCCTACTGGATGCGCAACGTGCGGGAACCGGTACGGTTCGCGGCCGCGGTGGAACGTCTGGGCGCCGCGGGTCATGAGGTGTTCCTTGAGGTCAGCGCCCATCCGGTACTGCTGAGCCCGGTTCGCCAGACCCTCGAACACGGGGAACGGCAGGGATGGTTGCTGTCGTCCGGCAGGCGGCGGGCCGAGGTCCGCTCCATGCTCGCCTCGCTCGGGACCCTGTACGCCTGCGGACGGGAACCGAACTGGGCCGCGCTGTTCCCGCAGGAGCGCGCGAGCTCCCTCACCCCGTACCAGGCCGCCGTACTGGACGCGGTGCGCCGGCCCCGGCCGGCACCGGTGGCGGCGGGCCCGACCGCCCCCGCTTAGGCCGCCCCTTCCGGATCCTGCCGGGCCCGCGGGCCCGGCCGACAAGAACCGAAAGGGGCGACCCGGCAGCCGTCCGGAATCCGCGCGACGACCCCGGGGCCCCCGTCCGACAGGGCGGGGGCCCCGGGGTGTCAGGCGGCGCCGACCGGAGCGGCGGTGAGGCCGTACAGCCCCGACTCGCGGCGCAGCACCCCGAGGTCGACGAGGGCCCGGCGCAGGGACACGGCGTCCAGGACGCCGTCCTCGCACCAGGGCTCCAGACGCTCCGTCACCGTGCGCTCGTCGTACTCCTCGCCTGCGGTGAAGGTGACCTCCCCCACGTGCCGCAGCACCGTGGACCGCGCCTCGTGGTCGGCCTCCTCGGGCAGACCCACCAGCACCCGGTCGCGTACGAAGCCGCGCAGCCGGGCGTCGGGCTGCTCGGCCGCGGCCTCCTCCTCCCGGCGGCGGGCGGCGGTCTGCGCGGCCTCCTCCAGGGCGCCTTCGTTGACGACGAGCCGGCCGCGCCCCTCGGGCACGAGCAGACCGGTCCGGGTCAGCTGCCCGATGGCCTTGGCCGCCACCGGGGTGTCGAGCCCCGCGGCCGTGAGGATCTCGGACGAGGTGGACGAGCCGAGCGCGACCGCGGAGAAGACGCGGCGCAGTGTCGGGTCGGACAGCACGAGGGTGAATTCGTCAGGTGTCATCAGAGTGTTCCGCGTTCCTGCCGGTACGGACCGGCGCGGCGCCCGGGCGCCGCGCCGGCCGGAACCGTCGGGTGAGCGCCCCATCCGCGTGATCTTGTTGCTGGCCAGGTCGGTGGAGACCG
>NZ_JBHYMK010000008.1:0-47275 GCF_042743065.1 Streptomyces sp. NPDC058872 | reverse complement strand
CCCACCCCCGGGGGTTTATGGCGTCGGGTTAATTCTGTGTGTGGGGGGGCGGGGCGGGCCGGCCGGGGGGGGGGGCGGGGGCCCCGCCCCGGCCGGAACCTTCGGGTCAGCGCCCCTTCCGCTTGATCTTGATGCTGGCCAGGTCGGTGGAGACCGACTTGAGGTCGAGGCATCCGGCGCCGAGCTTGGCGACGGCCGCCACGGCGAGCTCCTCGGCCTGCGACAGGACGAGCTCCTCGGTGTCGTCGTCGGTCGCGGGGATCAGCACGCGGAAGGTGAACCCGTGCAGTCCGCGCTCGTAGTTCACCGTGCCTTCTTCGGTGAACCGGGCGCTGAGCACGCCGTGGTCGTCGACCTGGGCGAGCAGCGACGCGCGCTGCTCCTCGTCGAGGGGCGCGAACTTGCCCCGGGTGAGGACCTGATAGGTCGTACTGCTGCTCATGAGGGGAGGTCTCCAGACGTGGTTCTCGGATTCGACTGGTCGTCAGGGAAGCGGCGCACTACGCCATTTCCTCCCGCCGGACCCGGTGGTGCGGGAGGAGCAGCACGAGGGCGGTGACCGGGACGAGGCCACCGGCCGCCCAGTACAGCGTTTCGCTGTAGGTGGACACGAACGTCTTCGCGCGGATCTCGCCGAGCGCGCCGTTGATCGTATCCCGGGTGTCGCCGTCGGCGCCCTGCACCAGCTGGGAGCACGTGGCCGGAACCTTGGCCAGGTCGTCCTGGCCGAGTGCCTCGGTCGCGCAGTCCTGGATGCTCGCGGCCTGCCGGGGCGAGACCGACTGCACGGTGGGGACGACCCGTTCGGCCTGCGGCCCGGCATTGCCCGCGAGCGCCGCGAAGAAGAGGCTGCCGATGACCGCCACGCCGAGCGCGGCACCGAGCTGGCCGGTGGCGTTGATGATGCCGGAGGCGGCGCCGGCCTCCTGCGGCTTGACCTCCCTGAGGACCAGCGCCGTCAGCGGGGGCATGAGCAGGCCCATGCCGGAGCCGATCAGGAGCATGGACGGGATCGCGTGCCAGGAGGTGATGTCCGTACCGAAGCGGTCGGCCGCCCAGGCGTAGGAGACGATGCCCGCGAACATCAGGACGGCCCCCGCGAGCAGGCAGTAACGGCCGTAGAGCGGGGAGAACCTGCGGACGGCGAGCCCGCCGACGATCGGCACGCACAGGGAGAACGGGATCGCCGTCAGACCCGTGTGCAGGGCGGACCAGCCGAGGCCGGCCTGGAGGTAGAGGGTCCAGCTGAGGAAGAAGCCGGCGGGGATGGCGCTGAAGAGGAGCTGCACGCCGATGCCGGCGCCGAACGCGCGGACCTTGAACAGGGACAGCGTCACCAGGGGCGAGCCGTCCTTGAGGGTCTTGTGGCGTTCGTACACCACGAACAGCACGAGGACGGGGACGGCGGCGACGAGCGAGGCGACGCTCCAGAGCGGCCAGTCGAGTTCGCGGCCGAGGGTCAGCGGCACCATGAGCAGCAGCAGCCCGAGGATCACCAGCAGCATGCCGATGATGTCCAGGCGCTTCGCGTGGGGGGAGCTCGATTCCCGCATCCACTTCGCGGCGCCGATCAGGGCCAGCACGCCGATGGGCAGGTTCACCACGAAGATGCTGCGCCAGCCGAGGTCCAGCGGGCTCCAGCTGATCAGGGCGCCGCCGATGAGGGGACCGGACACGATGGCCAGGCCGACCATGCTCGCGTAGAGGCTGACGACGCGGCCGATCTCCTGGGGGGCGAAGGAGACGTGGATGAGCGCGAGCACCTGGGGCACCATGATCGCGGCGGTGAGCCCCTGGAGCACGCGGGCGAGGACGAGTAACTCGGTGCTGGGGGCGGCGGCGCACACGGCGGACGCGAGGACGAAGCCGCTGACGCCGATGAGGAACATCCGCTTGCGGCCGAAGATGTCACCGAGCCGGCCGCCGGTGATCAGCAGGACCGCGAAGCTCAGGGTGTATCCGGCCGTCATCGCCTGGATGGCGACGGACGAGGCGCCGAGGTCGCGTTGGATGCTCGGGATCGCCACGGTGATGATGTTGGCGTCGAGCAGGTCCATGAAGGTGGCGACCAGCAGGACGGTCAGCGCGAGCCACCGCTTCGGGTCGGGCTCGGGCGCGTCGGGGGTGGCAGGTGGGCCGGCGCTCGCCGGCTTTTCTGCCTGCCCTGCCTTGTTCATGGGTTCTTCTCCAGGTTCTCGTTCGGGGGTTCGGCGGTGGGTTCCGCGGTCGGGTCGGCAACGGCTGCGGTGCTGCGGGCGAGTGCGGTCCAGGACCTCATCAGGAGCTCCACCACGTCCACGACGGAGTCCGTGCCGCTGTCGGCGGGGGAGAGCACGCGCTGGATGGACAACCCGTCGTTCAGCGCGTGCACGATCAGGGCCAGCAGCTCCACGGGGGCCGGCGTGGTCACGCCGCGCGCGGCGAAGCCCTGCTCCAGCGACTGGGCGATCGCCTCCCGGGAGCGGCGCTCGCGGTCCGCCAGTACGGGCAGCAGCTCCGGGTCGCGCAGCCCGTAGAGCCAGAGTTCGGTGCGCAGGGCGAGCCAGCTGGCGAGGTTCTCGTCGCGCCGGCGGTGCCAGGAGCGGAGGTGGTCGAGCATCTCCTCGAAGGTGGCCGCCGCCCGGCCCATCGCCTGGATCTCTTCCAGTTCGTGCTGGGTCCGCTGTTCGAGCAGGGCGAGGACGAGCTCGTGCTTGCCCTCGAAGTTGCCGTAGAAGGCGCCCCGGGTGTACCCGGCGGCTTCGACGATCTGTTCCACCGAGGTTCCGCTGACCCCTTGGCCGGCGAACAGCGCGGCCGCCGATCGAAGGATCTGCTCGCGGGTGACCTGCCGGCTCTGCTGCCGGGTGAGTCGCTTGGTGATGGTGACCGCCTCCTTGGCGCGCTTCCTGGATACGAGACTGTATCCCAATACGGGACTGTATCTGAAACGCATTCAGAGGGGGCGGCCGGTTCCGCGGGGCGCACAGGCGAACGGGCTGCCACCGGTGCCCGAAGGCGTGGTGGCAGCCCGTGACCGAGCCGCGAGGTCAGACGGAGTCGGGAACCGGGACCCGGAAGCGGTTGATGGCGTCGAGGTGCCGGGCGCGCAGTTCGTGGTCGCGGACGCCCAGCCCCTCCTCGGGGGCCAGCGCGAGGATCCCCACCTTGCCGTGGTGCAGGTTGCGGTGGACGTCGTACAGGGCCTGGCCGGTGTCCTCCAGCGCGTAGACCTTCGACAGCGTGGGGTGGATCCTGCCCTTGGAGATCAGCCGGTTCGATTCCCAGGATTCCCGGTAGTTCGCGAAGTGGGATCCGACGATCTTCTTGAGGGACATCCACAGGTAGCGGTTGTCGTACTCGTGGTGGTAGCCGGAGGTGGAGGCGCAGGTGACGATGGTGCCGCCCTTGCGGGTGACGAAGACGCTCGCGCCGAAGGTCTCGCGGCCCGGGTGCTCGAAGACGATGTCCACGTCCTCGCCGCCGGTCAACTCGCGGATGCGCTTGCCGAAGCGCTTCCACTCCCCGGGGTCCTGGGTGTGCTCGTCCTTCCAGAACGCGTAGCCCTCGGCGCTGCGGTCGATGATCGCGGTGGCGCCCATCGCGCGGCAGATGTCCGCCTTCTGCGCGCTTGAGACCACGCAGACCGGGTTGGCCCCGCCGGCGAGGGCGAACTGGGTGGCGTAGGAACCGAGTCCGCCGCCCGCGCCCCAGATCAGGACGTTGTCGCCCTGCTTCATGCCGGCGCCGTTGCGGGAGACCAGCTGGCGGTAGGCGGTGGAGGCGACCAGCCCCGGGGAAGCCGCCTCCTCCCAGCTCAGATGCCGGGGTTTGGGCATCAGCTGGGTGGACTTCACCAGGGCGATCTCCGCCAGGCCGCCGAAGTTCGTCTCGTAGCCCCAGATGCGCTGCTCGGGGTCGAGCATCGCGTCGTCGTGGCCGTCCGGTGCCTCCAGTTCGACCGAGAGGCAGTGCGCGACGACCTCGTCGCCGGGCTTCCAGGCGTGCACGCCCGGCCCCGTGCGCAGGACGACGCCCGCGAGGTCGGAGCCTATGACGTGGTACGGCAGGTCGTGGCGCCTGGTGAGCTCGCTGAGCCTGCCGTAGCGCTCCAGGAAGCCGAAGGTCGGCAGCGGTTCGAAGAGGGACGACCAGACGGTGTTGTAGTTGACCGAGGAGGCCATGACGGCCACCAGGGCCTCACCCGGACCGAGTTCGGGCACCGGAACCTCGTCCAGGTGCACCGACGTGCGCGGGTCCTTGTCGCGGGTGGCGAGCCCCGCGAACAGGTCCGTCTCGTCCTTGTGCAGGGTGACGGCGCGGTACGCCTCGGGGAGGGCGAGCGCGGCGAAGTCCTCCGGCGCCCCTTCCCGGCTCACGATGGCATCGATGATGTCCTGCATGTGTGGTGTCCTCGGTACGGGGGTCGGGCGGTGGTGCGGGAGTGCGGCGGCTCAGCGCACCAGACGGTCCATCAGCCGGACCAGTTCGGCCGTCGGGTCGGCCGTGAGGCCGCCGTGCACCGGTCCGGTCTGCACGACCGCGCTGCGCGGGGCCGTCAGCCAGCCGAACCGCGAGCGCAGTGTGCCGGCGCCGGCCCGGCCGGCCTCCGGGTCGCCCGCGCAGATGGCGCGGATCGCTTGGAGGGCGTCGGCGACACCGGTCAGGTCGACCTCGGGGTCGAGGGCGCGCAGGCGTGCGGCGTCGATGTGGACCTCCGCCGCGAGGAAGTCGGCTTCCTTGCAGTAGAGCAGCGCGCCGACGTTGATCCGCTCGCCGCGGTCCACGCGGGGAACGGCCTGCAGCAGCGCGTAGTCGAAACCGAGGGAGGGGGAGACGCGCGTGTTCATGCCGCCACCTCCGGCCACCAGGCGCGCTCGCCCGCGAGACGGGCCAGCAGGTATTCGCAGTAGCGTTCGCGCAGGGTTTGCGGGTCCGCGCCGTTCGCCGCGTTCATGGTGGCCAGGAAGTCGTCGGGCACGAGTCCGAGGATCCGCGTCAGTGCCTCCGGTGTCACGAGGGCGGCCAGCTCGGCGTCGAGGGCGTTGAGGACCGGGGCCGCCAGGGTGGACACCCGCTCGGACAGGACGTGCGAGCCCAAGCCGTAGTCCCGGTTGGCCCAGCCGTCCACCGACGGCCACGAGTGCTGGAAGATCAGCGCCGCGCCGTGGTCGATCGCCCACAACTGGCGGTGCCAGATCAGGAGGTTGGGGTTGGACCAGGTCCGGTCCACATTGGCCGTCAGGGCGTCCAGCCAGTAGATGCGGGCGGCCTCCTCCGCCGGCGCCCGCCAGGCGATGCCGTCGTAGCCGACCGAGCCGGGCAGGAAGTCCATGGCCAGATTGGGGCCGGTGCTGGCCTGGAGGAGCTCTTGCACCTCCTGGTCCGGCTCGCGCCGGGCCAGTTCGGCGTCCACGTCGAGGAGGACCAGGTCGGGTACCCGGACGCCGAGGTGCCGGCCGAGCTCGCCGACCACGATCTCGGCGACGAGGGCCGCGCTTCCCTGGCCGGCTCCCCGGAACTTGACGACATAAGTGCCGTCATTGTCCGCCTCGACGATGCCGGGAAGTGAACCGCCCTCGCGCAAGGCCGTCACATATTGCGTTCCTTTTACTTCTTGCAGCATGTCGATCACCCTACTGGCGCACGAGGGGCCCTCCAAGGGGGTGATCGAGTTCCGGCCATTGGCCCGACGGTCCCGTCCGGGAGGGCCGCACGGGGGTCGACGCGTTGTTTGGCCGATTTCCTGCGGAGCCCGTCGAGAGAATTCCTTTGCCTATATATATTTCGGCCATAGCCTCGGAGGTGTCCGAAATGTATATGGTGGTCACCGATTTTCGGACATCATGGGTGTGGGGGCGGCCGGTACGGCGATGCCCGTCGCCACGTACTCCACGCCCTCCCGCACGACGGTTCGCCAGCGTCCGGTGAAGGTGTTCACGCGGTGCCCGCCGACCACCGGGCCCGGCACGTGCAGCGAACTGGTGAAGGTGCCCCGCTCCGGATCGGGGACGATGGTGCAGTCGCTGAAATCCAGCATCCTGCCCATGAGCGGGAAGCAGGTCTTGTACGTGCTCTCCTTCGCGCTGAACAGCAGCCTGTCCCAGGCCACGTCGGGATGGGAGAGGGTGAGGCGGTCCAGCGTGCGCCGCTCCTCGGGCGAGGCCACCAGGTTCTCCACGCCCCTGGGCAGCGCGGAGTTCGGCTCGGCGTCGATCCCGACCGTGGCGACCGCGTCGGTCCTGGCGACCGCCGCCGCCCGGTAGCCGGGGCAGTGGGTCATGCTGCCGGCGATGCCCTCGGGCCAGGCCGGCGCCCCGCCGGGACCGGGGAGGATCGGCCCCGGCGGTACTCCGAGCCGGGCCAGCGCCCTGCGCGCGCACAGTCGGACGGTGGCGAATTCCCGTCGGCGCTTGTCGACCGCGCGCTTCACCCTCTCGGCTTCCTCCGGGTAGAGGTGGATGCCCGGCGGGTCGGCGAACAGCTCGATGACCACGACGTCCGGCAGCGTGCCGACGAGTAGGTCGGGCCCGGCGGGGGAGGGGCGGGGGCCCGGCCCCGACCCCGTGCGGGGCGCGGGATTCGTGCCGTCCGGCCAGGTCGGCCCGGGGGCCGGCATCGGATGGTGGATGTCGAGATCCGGCTCTGGAATTCCTGACATGAATGCCTCCTCGGCTTGCGTAACCAGACGTGATCATCCACGATGCATTCTTGTCGGTCCTCGAATTCCCGTCACGGGGAGAAGGGGTCGAAGTAGGGGTAGTTTCAACACTCAACCACCTCCGTGGTCGCCGTGCCGCACGGGGCCCTGTGGGGGTAATTTCAATAGTCAACTACCTCGTCGGTCGGCGTGTCCGACGGGTCTTCAGGGGAATGCATCGGGGGATGTCGATGATTCAGCGCCGTCATCGGTCGTGGGCGCATCCGAGCGGGGGTGCGCGCCGGCCCGCAGCGGCCGCGGAGCGTGCGGCGGCCGGGCGGGTGCCCACATGCTGACCCGCAGGATCGTCCTCGGCCTTCCCGCACTCTCCGTCGGCGGCCTCTCCGAGAACTGGCTGTTACGCGAAGCCGGCGACCTCCACTGGTCGCTGATCGGCGAGCACTTCGGCCTCCCGGTCGCCGAACTCGCCGACGCCGACGGCGAACGGCTGCTGCCCGCCTTCACCCGCGCCCGGCTCGCCGCGGCCGACTCCCTCCGCTTCTTCACCGAGCACGACGAGGGGGAACTGACCGGCACGCTTGCCCGACTTGACGAGCACGCCTTCGTCAGCGACATCCGCTTCGCCACGCCCACGACGTCGGTCGACGTCCGGCTCCTGACCTCCTTCGTCCGCCGGGGTCCCGGCAACTGGCTCGTCCCCGGCACCCCGCGGCACGAAGGCCGCGGTCCGGTGGCGGACGCGAGCGCGGAACACCGTGACTTCCAGGGCGAGTTCCGAGCCCTGACCCTGCTGGAGCCCGACGGCGCCGCCGGCCTCTACACCGACACGTACGAACTGAACCCCTTCGCGGACGTGAACGCGGCGGGCCTGCTCTACTTCGCCTCGTACCCGCACATCAACGACCGCGGCGAGCGCAAGTACGTACGGTCGGTGGTGTCCGGCGGCGAGTGGGCCGTCGACGCCGTCACCCTCAGCCGGGACATCGTCTACCTCGGCAACTGCGGCCTGGCCGACGCCGTGCGCTACCGCCTGGACGGGTGCCGGCGGGAGTCGGCGGACCGGGTGGTCCTCACCTCCTCCCTCCTGCGGGAACACGACGGCCGGACGCTCGCCCGCCTGGAGACCGTCAAGCGGCTCGTCCGGCCCGAGGCCTTCGTGGCCCTCCCGGGCGACGGCGCGACCCCGGCCGCGGTCGACTCCACCACGCCTCCTCCTGTTTCCGCCGGTCCTGCTTCCGAGTCACCGAGCGCTTCCCTGCCCGAAGACCTCGAAAGCCGGCTCTTGGCCCTGCTGGAGACCGTGCTCCGGGCCCCCGCCGGCTCGCTGACCGCGGACGACGACCTGCGCCCGCACGGACTGGACAGCCTGTCCCTGTCGGAGGCCGCCGTACGGGCCGAGGACGAGATCGGCTGCGAGGTCGACCCCAGCACCCTGTTCCAGGCGTTCACGGTCTCCGCGATGGCCCGCGTCCTGCGCGGCGGACGTCCGGATCCGGCCCCGACCGGACCGTCGGCAGCGCCGGCGGCCGTACCACCGGCGGCGAGTCCCGCCGACGTGCCGATCGCCGTGATCGGCATGGCCGGCCGGTTCCCCGGCGCGCGGAGCGTGCCCGAACTGTGGGACCTCCTGGGCCGCGACGAGGACGCCGTCCGTGACGTTCCCGCGGACCGCTGGAACGCGGCCGACCATCCCGGTCTCATCGGCAAGGCGGCCCTGCTCGACGACATCCGCGGCTTCGACCACGAGTTCTTCTCCATCAGTCCCCGCGAAGCCGCCCTGATGGACCCCCAGCAACGGCTGCTGCTGGAGACCGTGTGGGCGACGGCCGAGGACGCCGGATGCGATCCGGCCTCGCTCACCGGCAGCCGCACCGGCGTCTACGCGGGCGTGTGCCACTCCGACTACGCCGGGCTGATCGCCCGGCACGCCGGGCAGGACGAGCCGCACCTGAGCGTCGCGGTCTCCCCCTCCCTGGTGGCCAACCGCGTCTCGTACGCCCTCGGCCTGCGCGGGCCCAGCGTCGCCGTGGACACCCTCTGCTCCTCGTCCCTGGTCGCCGTCGCACAGGCCGTCGCCGCGCTGCGCGCCGGCGCATGCGACCAGGCGTTCGCGGGCGGCGTCAACGTCCTGTGCGACCCGGCCCGGCAGCACGCCTACCAGCGCACCGGCGTGCTGAGTCCGCGCGGCCGCTGCCACACCTTCGACGAGGAAGCGGACGGATACGTCCGGGGCGAGGGCGTCGCCGCCCTGCTGCTCAAGCCGCTGGACCGCGCGCTGGCCGACGGGGACCGCGTGCACGCGGTGATCCGCGGCGTGGCCGTCAACCACGGCGGACAGGCCCAGTCCTTCACCGCCCCCAACCCGGACGCACAGGCCGACCTGCTCGTCGCCGCCTACAACGAGGCGGGCGTCGACCCCCGCACCGTGGGCTACATCGAGGCGCACGGCACCGGCACCCGCCTGGGAGACCCGATCGAAGTCTCCGGGATGGTCGCCGCGTTCGAGCGGCTCTACGCGCAGTGGGGCCACGCACGGCCCGCCGAGCCGCACTGCGCGGTCGGCTCGGTCAAGACGAGCATCGGCCACCTGGAGGCGGCCGCCGGAATCGCCGGCATGGTCAAGGTGATCCTGGCCATGGGGCACCGTACGCTGCCGGCCGCGCGCAACCTGCACCGCCCGAACCGGATGATCAAGATCGACGGTACGCCGCTGCGGCTCCACCGCGACCGCAGCGCATGGGAGCCGCCCCCGGGCGGCGGCCCGCTGCGGGCCGGAGTCAGCTCCTTCGGGATGGGCGGCACCAACGCCCACGTGGTCCTTGAGGAAGGTCCCCGCGCGGCGGCGGCCCCCGCCCCGGCCGCTCCGGTGGTCGTGCCCGTCTCCGCCCGGACCCCGCAGGCCCTGCGGGAGGCCGTGGCCCGTCTGCTGGAGGCGGTCCGCTCACCGGACGCCCCGCCGCTCGCGTCGATCGCGAGGACCCTGTGCACCGGGCGCGCGGCACTGCCGTACCACGTCGCCGTCGAGGCGTCGGACCTCGGCGAACTCGCCGCGCGGCTCGCCTCGGTACTCGACACCCCGCCGGACGCGCCCGTGAACGGGCAGTCCGAGGGCGCGGGGCCGGCCCGGACGGCCCCGGACGCACCGCCCGCGTCGCTGCCGACCTACCCCTTCAGCCGCGACCAGCACTGGGTGGCCCCCGTCGCGGGCGCGGAACTCCTCACCACCGAGTGGGCGGACGCACCCGCGCCGGACACCGAGGACACCGACCGACTGCTGGTGGTCACCACCGACCCGGAACTGGCCCGTACGGTGCTCGCGGAACGCGCCGTCGTGCACGTTCCCGGGGATCCCGTACCCGATCTGGCCGGCCTCGGCGGGATCGTCGACCTGGTCGACTGGTCCGCCCCCGGCACCCTCGTCACCGAGCGCATCGCCCTGCTGCAGCGGACGCTCACCTCGAACCCCCGCGTCGGGCTGCGCTGCGTGCACGTCAGCGGCGCCGAACGCTCCGTGCTCGCGGGCTTCTACCGCTCGCTGTCCGGCGAGTTCCAGGCCCTCCACGGACGCACCGTCCGCGTCGACGGCGGCGCCGCCGAACTCGCCGCCGCCGTCCGGGCCGAGACCGCCGCCGTCGACCGGGAGACGGAGATCCGGTACGAGGGCACGCGCCGCCGCCGTCCCGTGGCCGCATTCGCCCCGGCGCGTGCCGCTGAGGACCTGCTCGCGGGCGTCGACCGCGGCGCGGTGCTCATCACCGGCGGCCTCGGCGGCATCGGCCTGCGCCTCGCGGCCCACCTGGCCGACCGGGGAGCCCGCCACATCGTGCTCGTCGGCCGCTCCCGGATACCGGTCCGCAACCAGTGGGCCGCCCTCGTCGCCGCACCCGCCACGGACCCGGTGCTGCGCGCCCGCCTCACCGCGCTGCTCGCCCTCGTCGAGCGAGGGGTGACGCTGACCGTACGGACCGACGCCCTGGAGGACGTCGCCTCCCTGCGCCGGCTGATCGGCCGGGTCAGGAAGCAGGCCGGCGGGATCGACGCCGTCTTCCACTGCGCGGGGGTGATGGACCCGCCCACGTCCTTCCTGTCCCGCACGCCCGAGGAGATATCCCGGGTGCTGCGGCCCAAGACCGACGGGCTGCGGGTGCTGTGGTCGGCCTTCGGGGCCACGCCGCCCCGGCTCATGGTGCTGTTCTCCTCCGTGGCCGGAGCGCTGCCGCTCCTCGCCGCGGGCCACCTGGACTACGCGGCGGCCAACGGCGTGCTCGACGACTTCGCCGCCGCCCACGACACCGGTGCCTCCGGGTGCGTGGTGCGCTCCCTGCGCTGGCCCCTGTGGCAGGGCGTGGGCATGGGGCTGGAGCGTACGAGCGCGAGCGGCGGGCTCGGCATCCCCGACCTCGCCGCCGACGACGCCCTGGCCCTGCTCGACCTCGCCCTGCGGGTGCCCGGCGACCCCGTGTCCCTGCCCTGCAGGGTGGAGCGCGCCGCCGTGACCACCGGCGAGCTGTTCCGGGCGCCGCGAAGCACCGCCGCGCCGCGCCCCGGACGGCCCTCGGCGGAGGCCGTCGCCGTACCGGAAGCCGTACCGGGAGCCGTCCCGGGCACGGCCGTTCCCGATGCGCGCGTTCCGGGCGAGGTCGTTGCGGGCCCGACGGTGCCGGCCGTGGCCGCACCGTACGGCGGGTCCGCGACGGAGGCGGCGCCGGACTGGCTGTACGACGTCGTGGCCCGCACCACCAAGGTGGACCCCGGCCTGCTGGGCGCCGACACCCTGCTCGGCGACATCGGCGTGGACTCGCTGCTGATGGCCGAACTGGTGCGCGACCTGGAGGAGGTCCTCGGCCACCCGGTCGATCCGAGCCTCCTCCAGGAGCACCCGACGCTCGGCGGCCTCGCCGCCGCGCTCGGCGCACCCCCGGCCGGCCCCGTACCCGAGCCCGCCCCGCCCGTCCCCGGGCCACGGACACGGCCGTCCCGGGCCCGGGCCGAACCATGGGCGGGGGCGCAGCTCCAGACCCCGGACGGGCGGCCGACGCCCATCGCCGTGATCGGGATGGGCTGCCGCCTGCCGGGCGCAGCCGACCCGGCGCAGTTCTGGGAGCTCCTGCTGGCGGGCCGGGACCTCGTCACCGAGGTGCCGGCCGACCGCTGGGACGTGGCCTCCCTCTACAGCCCGGACGGCGGACCGGGACGCAGCCAGAGCAAATGGGGCGGATTCCTGGACGACGCCGCCCTGTTCGACCCGGAGTTCTTCGGATTCGACGCCGAGGCGGCGCGTCACCTGGACCCGCTGGCGCGCAAGGCGCTGGAGGTGTCCGTGGAGTGCCTGCGGGACGCCGGGTACCGCGAGGACGAGGTGCGGGGAGGGGCGGTCGGCGTCTTCGTCGGCACGCGCACCGGCAACCACCGCGCGCACCTGCAGCCCCCCGAGCGGCCCTACATCGCAGGCGTCAACCAGAACTTCGTCGCCGCCCACATCTCGCACTTCCTGGACCTGACGGGTCCGAACCTCGTGGTCGACAGCGCGTGTTCCTCGTCCCTGGTGACCATCCACCTGGCGGCCCGGAGCCTGGCGTCGGGAGAGTCGTCCATGGCTCTGGCCGGAGGCGTGGACCTGCTGTTCGACGAGGAGCCCTACCTCATGCTCAGCGCCGGCAAGGCGCTGTCGCCCAGTGGCCGTTGCCGCACCTTCGACGAGTCCGCCGACGGCCTCGTGCCGGGCGAGGGCGCCGGGATGGTGCTGCTCAAGCGCCTCGACGACGCCCTGCGCGACGGGGACCGGGTGCTGGCCGTGATCGAGTCCTCGGGCGTCAACAACGACGGCCGGACCATGGGGCACACCACGCCGAACGGACGCACCCAACGCGCGCTGATCTCCGACGTGCTGGCGCGCGCCGGGGCCGACGCCCGCACCGTCGGCTACGTCGAGGCCCACGGCACCGGCACGATGATCGGCGACCCGATCGAGCTCCAGGCCCTGACCGCCGTGCACCGGACGTACACCGAGGACCGCGGCTACTGCGGCATCGGCAGCGTCAAGAGTTCCATGGGGCACCTGCTGAGCGCCGCGGGCGTCGCCGGATTCATCAAGGCGGTGCAGATCCTGCGGCACGGCCGGCTCGTGCCCACGCTCCACTGCGACCGGCCGAACCCGCGCTTCGCGTTCGCCGACTCGCCGTTCTTCCCCGTCACCCGGGTCACGGACCTGCCGGCCGGGAGCCGGGTGGGCGTCAGCGCCTTCGGTTTCGGAGGCACCAACGCCCACGTCCTGCTGGGGCCCGGCACCCCCGGGGAACCCGGACGGCCGGCACTGCCCAAGCCCGCCTACCGGCGCAGCAGATTCTGGCGCCTGCCCGCCCCGAGCGGACCGCCCGCCCCGCCCGGACCGGCCGCCCCGCCCGGACCGGCCGCCCCGCTGGTCCGCTCGGCCCGGCTCGACCTGACCTTCCCGTAACCCGGCGCGGCCGGGCCCGATCACGCCCCCGCATCGCCGACCACCAGGAGAGAACACGTGGACCGAAGGTCCGTTCGCTGTGCCCTGCACCTGAAGCGGGACAACCCGATCGTCGACGACCATCGGGTCCACGGGGTGCGCACCCTGCCGGGTGTCACCTTCCTCGACATCGTCTACCGAATGCTCGCCGCCCGCGACGTCCCTCTGGAACGCACCGAGTTGAGCGATGTGCTGTTCGTCGAGCCGGTGGTCACCACGGATTCGTTCGACCGTGAGCTGATCGTCGACGTCGCACCCGACGGCGCCGCCTTCCGGGTGACGGCGACCAGCCGCCGGATCCGCGACGGAGCGCCCGTCGACGACAGCGTGACCACCCACCTCCGGGCGGCCCTGCGCACCGACCTGCCCCCGCTCACCGGCGCCCCCGGACTCCAGCCGTCCGGCACGCGGCGTGACGTCGGCGAGGTCTACGCCACCGGCCGGTCGGCCGGCATCGAGCACCGGGCGTTCATGCGCTGCGCGGGAACCCTGCGGGCCACGGCGGATCGGGTGCGTGCCGAGATCGCGCTCGGTGACGAGGCGCGGAGCACCGTGGAGGACTTCCTGCTGCACCCCGCGCTGCTCGACGGCTCGACCATGCAGTCGTACGCGCTCGCCTTCGACGGGGCGGACGCGGACGGGCGCCCCCTCATACCCCTGCACATCGGCTCCTTCCGTGCCGCCCGCACCCTCGGGGACGCCTGCACCGTCGACCTGCGCATGCACCCGGCCGGGGCGGGCGCCGGGAACGACGTGGTGAAGGCCGACATCGAACTGCGCGACGGATCGGGCGCACTGGCCGCCCGGTTCACGGACCTGACCTTCAAGCGCGTCCGCTCCGCCGCGGCGATCACCCGGCTCGCCGCCGAACCGACGGAGCCGGCCCCGCACGCCGCGGCCCCGGCCGTCCCCGCGCAGCCGGAAGGCCCCGCGGTCCCGGCCCGCACCGACGGCGGACCGGCGGGCATCCGGGCCGAGGTGGTCGAGCTGGTCCGCCGGGCGGTCGCCGACCCCGCACTGGTGGTGGAGGGCGACCGCGGCTTCTACGACCTCGGCCTGGAATCCTCGCAACTCCTCACCCTGGTCAGACTGTTCGAGGAACGCTGGGACATCGCGCTCTATCCGACCCTGCTGTTCGAGTACCCGACCGTCGACGCGGTCGCCGCTCACCTCGCCGGACTCCTGCCCGCCGAACGGGCCGCCCGCCCGGCCGCCGCCGCCCCGACCACCGTCGCCCCGGCGGCGGACGACCCCGCCCGGACCCACTGCCTGACCGGCCTGTGGCAGGCGGCGCCGCGCCCCCTCGCACCGGCCGCCGGCCCCCTGCTGGTCATCGGCGACCAGCGGGTACGGACCGACCAGATCACCGTCCGGCGCGGTCCCGCCTTCCGCCGGGTCGCCCACCACGCCTACGAGCTGCGCCCCGCCGAGACCGGGGACCTGAGGCTGCTCCTCGCCGACCTCGGCACGGCCCCGGAAGCGGTCCTGCACGTCGCGGACCAGGACTCCGCGGACCTCCCCGAGGCCGTACGGTCCGCCTGCGGCGAGGTGCTCGCCCTGGCCCAGGCCCTCGCCGACCGCCCGGTCCCCGTCGTGCACGTGGCCCCGGCCCCGGTCGCCGCCGCCGTGGCCGGACTGGCCCGCACGGTGCGCCTGGAGCAGCCGCGCCTCGCGATCACCGCCGTCGAGTGCGAGGGCCCCGCCGATGCGGACGCCCTGCTCGCGGAGTTCGCGGACCACGGGGAGTCCTGGGTGCGGCACACCCCCGGCGGCCGCCACGTCCGTCGCTACCGCGATGCCGACCTCGGCCCCGCGGCCCCCCTCCGGCCCGGAGGCGTCTACCTGATCACCGGAGGCGCGGGGGGCATCGGCCGGGAACTCGCCGCCCGGATGACCGCCCGCGGAGCCACGGCCGTCCTCGTGGGACGCACACCGCGCCCGGCGGGACCGGAGGGCCCCTACGTCCGTGCCGACGTCACGGTGCCCGCCGAGGTCGACGCCCTGGTCAGCGGCACCCTCGAACGGTACGGCCGGCTGGACGGCGTCGTCCACGCGGCCGGCGTCCTGCGCGACGGTCTGTTCGCCACCAAGGCCGCCGCGGACCTGGAGGCGGTGCTCGCGCCCAAGGTGCGCGGAGCCGTACTGCTGGACGAGGCGACCCGCCACCTGGACCTCGACTTCTTCGCCCTCTTCTCCTCGGTGACCGGCGTCGCGGGCAACGCGGGGCAGAGCGACTACGCGGCCGCGAACGCCTTCCTGGACGCCTACGCCCGCGACCGCGGACTGCTCTCCTTCGCCTGGCCGCTGTGGGCCGAGGGCGGCATGCGCACGGATGCCGCCGCCGAAGCCCTCTTCGCCCGGCAGGGCCAGGCCCCGCTGCCGACGGCAGCGGGCCTGGACGTGTTCGAGCGGTCCCTCGCCCTGTCCGGCAGCGAACTGGTCGTGCTCCACGGCGACCCCGACCGGGCCCGCGAAGCCCTGGGCCTCACCCCCGCCGACACCGTCCCCGCCGACACCGTCCCCGCCCCCCGGGCCGGGGAGAACCGCGGCACACCGCAGGCCGGCGACGGGGACGTCGCGGTGATCGGCGTCGCCGGCCGCTACCCCATGGCCGAGGACCTCGACCGGTTCTGGAGCAACCTCAGTGCCGGGCGGGACTGCGTCACCGAGATCCCGGCGGACCGCTGGACCCCGGACGGGTTCTACCGGTCCGACCGCGCGCCCGGCCACTCGTACAGCAAGTGGGGCGGATTCCTGGAGGGCATCGACGAGTTCGACCCCGGCTTCTTCCGGATCACCCCGCGCGAGGCCGCGGGGATGGACCCGCAGGAGCGGTTGTTCCTCCAGACCTCCTGGCACGCCCTGGAGTCCGCGGGGTTGACCCGCGCCGACGTGGCCGGCCGCATGGTGGGCGTCTTCGCCGGAGTGATGTTCAACCAGTACCAGATGCTCGGCCTGGGCGCCGAGGACCGGCTGCCCGTGCTGCCGACGTCCTTCTCCTCGGCCGTGGCCAACCGCGTCTCCGCCTTCCTCGACCTGCGCGGCCCCAGCCTGGCCCTGGACACCATGTGCTCCTCGTCCCTGACCGCGCTGCACCTCGCCTGCGAGAGCCTGCGGTCCGGGGACAGCGAGCTCGCTCTGGCGGGCGGGGTGAACCTGATCGTCCACCCGTACAAGTACCTGCACCTGAGCCAGGTCGGCTTCGTCTCCTCCGACGGCCGGTGCCGCGCCTTCGGCGCCGACGGGGACGGTTACGTACCCGGCGAGGGCGTCGGCGTCGTCGTGCTCAAGCCGCTCGCCCGCGCCCTGGAGGACGGTGACCGGGTCCTTGCGGTGATCAAGGGCAGCGCCGTCAACCACGGGGGGCGCGCCGGGGGCTTCTTCGTGCCGAACCCCGCGGCGCAGGCCGACGTGGTGCGCCGGGCCCTGGGCAAGGCGGGCGTGGACCCCGCCTCCGTCGGCTACGTCGAGGCGCACGGCACGGGCACCTCCCTCGGCGACCCCATCGAGATCACGGCCCTCTCCCAGGCCTACGGCGACGCGCGGAGCCGGATCGGCTCGGTGAAGTCCGGCATCGGACACCTGGAGTCGGCCGCGGGCATCGCCGGGCTGACCAAGGTCCTCCTCCAGCTGCGCCACCGCACCCTGGTCCCCTCCCTGCACGCCGACCCGGCCAATACGAGCATCGACTGGGACTCCGTGGGCCTGCGCGTCCAGCGCGAGAGCGAGCCGTGGCCCGCCGGAGCCGCCGGCGGCCCGCGCCGCGCCGGGATCAGCGCGTTCGGCGCGGGCGGGTCCAACGCCCACGTCGTCGTCGAGGAGTTCCCGCAGCAGACACCGGCCACCGGGGGACCCCCCACCGCCGGACCGCAGGTGGTGCTGCTCTCCGCCCGCACCCCGCAGGCGCTGCGCGAGCTCGCCGAGCGGTACGCGGAGCCGACCGCGGGCGACCCGCTCGATGCGCTGGCCGAAGTGGCCGAAGCCGCCGGCCTCGCCGGCGTCGACCCGGAGGCCGAGCTCGACGAACTCGGCCTGGACGTGGCCGACCTGCGCAGGCTCGCACGGGTCCTCGCCGACCGGTTCCCGGGCCGGGCCCCGCACGTCGACGCCCGTTCCACCCTCGCCGGTCTCGCCGAGGCCGTCTCGGCGGGCGCGGGAACGGAGGCCGCGCTGGCCGACATCGCGTACACGACGCAGATCGGCCGGGAACCGCTGGAGGAGCGGCTCGCCGTGGTCGCCTCCGACACGGCCGGACTCCGTAGCGCCCTGCACGCCTTCCTCGCCGGCTCGCCGACGCCGGCCCTCCACCGGGGCACCGTCACCGGGCAGCGCCCCGCAGGCGACCCGCTCCCGGCGGACCCGCTCCCGGCGGACCCGCTCCCGGCCGACCCGCACGCGTGGGCGCGCAGCTGGGCGGAGGGCGCCGCACCCGACTGGCGCGCCCTGCACCGCGAACGGCAGCCGCGCAAGGTGGAGCTGCCGCAGTACCCGTTCGCCCGCGTGCGCTGCTGGGCCGACGCACCGGCCCCGCAGCAGGCCGCCCTTCCGCCCGCCGGGACCGCTGCCGAGCCCGACGTCGAGCCCCTCCCGCTGGACGTCCCCACCTGGGAGGCCGTCCCGACGCCCACCGTGCAGCCGGCTCCGGACGGTCCGGTCGTGGTGCTCCACGCCCCCGCCCGCGCGGACCTGGCCCGCGAGCTGACCACCCGTCACGAGGGCGCCGTCCTGGCCGAACTGGGCACACCGCTCCGGGTGACACCCCGTCTGGTCTACGTCCTGACCGGGCCCACCGACACCACCGACCACACCGTGGACGAGGTGCTGCGGGTCGCGCGCGCCGAAGAGGCGGGCGTCAAGGCCCTCGCCCCGTACGCCCGGGCCTGGTCCCGCGAGCACACCCTCGACTGGGTGATCGTCACCACCGGCGCCGCCGCCCCGCCCGGCCGCTCCGTCACCGACCCCTACGCCGCCGGGATCACCGGCTTCGCCCGGGTCATGGAGAACGAGCACCGCGGCTGGTCCGTCGCCTGCGTCGACCTCGACCCCGCCCACGCGTCCGCCGCCCTCCTGGCGCCCGCGCCCCGGGGAACGCGCGTCGCGTACACCGGAACCGTCCGCCACGCCCAAGTGCTGCGGCCCGCCCCGGCCGCCGACGGGCCCGTCCCGCTGCGCCGGGGCGGCACCTACGCGATCGTCGGAGGCGCCCGGGGCATCGGCCTCGCCGTCGCCCGCCGCCTCGTCGAGGACTGGGACGCCCACGTGGTCCTCATCGGCCGCAGCGAGCTCACCGACCCCGACCTCGGGGACGGGATCCGCTACGTCCGCGCCGATGCCACCGACCCCGGCCGGCTGGCGGCCGTCTTCGACGAGGCGGGCCCGGTGCACGGCGTCGTCCACGCGGCGCTGGTGCGGCGGGACCGGCTGGTGCGCGACCTCACGGACACGGACCTCGCCCAGAGCCTGGCGGCCAAGTCCGGGGTGGCCGCCGCCCTGGCCGACGCCCTGCGCGGACGGAACCCGGACTTCCTGGTGTTCTTCTCCTCCGCCCAGTCCTTCCTCGGCGACCCCGGCCTGGCCAACTACGCCGCCGGCTCCACCTTCCTCGACGCCTACGCCCACGCGCTCGACGCGCGCCTGCCCTACCCGGTGCGCGCCGTCGACTGGGGATTCTGGGGCACCGTCGGGGCAGTGGCCGACGACACCCACCGGGACCGCCTGACCGCGGCCGGCTTCCGGTCCATCACCCCCCGGGCGGGCTTCGCCGCGCTCGTCGAGACGCTCCGGCGGTCGGCGCCCCAGAGCGTCGTCGTGCCCGGCACCGAGGCCCTGCGCGCGCGCATGGCAGCGAACAGGAAAACGGAGAGCACCGACGTGACGCCCACCAGCGGGCGGCCGAACGCCGCCGATCTGCGCGTGGTGGAGGACTTCCACGCGCTCGACCGACAGATGACGCGCATCGCGGGCGGAGCCCTGCTCGCCCTGCTCGACGACCTGGGAACCTGGCACGGACCCGACCCCGACGCGGACGAGGTCCTGCGCCGGGTGGGCGTCACCCCTCGGTACGCACGCCTGCTGCGCACCGTGCTCGACGCGCTCGTGGGCGACGGCCTGCTCACGGCCACCGCCGGACGCCTGCGCCCGGTCCCGGAGGCCCTGGCCGGCGCCCGCGCGGGCGGGCACCTCGGGCAGCTCGCCGCCCTCGCCGACGCGCATCCCGAGTCCGCGGTGTTCGTACGGCTGCTGGCCCTGTGCCTGGAGCGCTATCCGGAGCTGCTCCGGGGCGAACTCCTCGCCACCGAGCTGCTGTTCCCCTCCTCCGGCACCTCGCTCATGGAGCGCGTGTACCGCGGCAACCCCATCAGCGACCTCTACAACGACCTGCTCACCCGCCGCCTCGTCGCGTACGTGGAGGAACGCCTGGCCGGCCTGCCCGCCGACGCCACCCTCCGCATCCTGGAGGTCGGTTCGGGCACCGGTGGCACTTCCGCCGGGCTCCTGCGCGCCCTCGCACCGTACGGCGACCGACTGGAGTACTGGTACACCGACCTGTCGGTCACCTTCCTCGCCCACGGCAAGCAGGAGTTCGGCGCCCGGTACCCCTTCCTGCGGTTCAAGCGCCTCGACCTGGACACCGACCCCGTCGGCCAGGGTTTCGACGAGGGCGGCTTCGACCTCGTGGTCGGCGCCAACGTCCTGCACGCCACCTCGGACGTCGGCCGCGCCCTGCGCCACCTGCGACGGGTCCTGCGCACCGGGGGCGAACTGCTCCTCAACGAGCTGACGACGGTGACCCTGCCCGGCACGCTCACCTACGGGCTGTTCGACGGCTGGTGGGCCCACGGCGACACCGGCCTGCGCCTGCCCGGCTCCCCGCTGCTGGACGTTCCCGGCTGGACCGGGGTGCTCGGCGCGGCCGGGTACGAGGCGGTGACGGCCTCACCGGACTCCGCCCGGACCACCCGCAACTTCCAGCACGTCCTGGTGGCCCGCGCGGCGGCCGGCACCACCGCGCTCGCCGGCGCGCGGGCGACGGGGGCCGCACGGGCCACGGGAACGCCCCAGGCCACCGGGGCCGCCACGGCCGCCTTCACCGACATGCTGCTGGACCTGACCGCGGACGCCTCCGGCATCCCCGTCGGCGAACTCGACCTCGACCGCCAGATCGGGGACTACGGCTTCGACTCGGTCAGCTACAACCTCCTCGCGAGCCGGCTCAACGAGGCCTTCGACCTGGACGTGACGCCCGCGCTCTTCTACGAGACCCCCACCCTGCGGGCCCTCGCCGACCGTCTCGCACGCGACCACCGCAAGGCGCCGCCCACCGCCGAGCCGCCCACCCCCTCGCCGCCCGCCGCCGTGTCGCCCGCCGCCCCGGCCCCGGAGGACCGGTCCGCCACGCCTTCCGCCGCGCGCCCCGCCGACCAGGAGGCGATCGCCGTCATCGGCATGAGCGGACGGATGCCCGGCAGCGCCGACCTCGACGAGTTCTGGCACCACCTGGTGGACGGGGACGACCTGGTCACCGACGTCCCCGCGGACCGCTGGGACCGCCACGCGCTCCCGGAGGGCGTGCACGCGGGCCGCGGCGGCTTCATCCACGACGTCGACCGCTTCGATCCCCTCTTCTTCGGCATCTCCCCGCACGAGGCCGAGGGCATGGACCCCCAACAGCGGCTGGTGCTGGAAGGGGTCTGGACGGCGCTGGAGGACGCCGGCCTGGCACCGGGAAGCCTCGCGGGAGCCGACGTCGGCCTGTTCGTCGGGGCGGGATCGAGCGACTACGACGAGATCCGCGAGGCCGCCGGCCTGCCGGTCGACGCGCACGCCGCCACCGCCACCGCGCACTCCATCCTGGTCAACCGGGTCTCCTACCAGCTCGACCTGCACGGGCCGAGCGAACCGGTCAACACCGGCTGCTCCAGCTCACTGGTCGCCATCCACCGGGCCGCCGAGTCGATCCGCTCGGGCGAGTGCGACATCGCCGTGGCCGGCGGGATCAACCTGGTCCTGTCCCCGCACAACCACGTCCTCCTCAGCAGCACGGGCATGCTGAGCCCGACCGGACGGTGCCGGACCTTCGACTCCCGCGCGGACGGCTTCGTACGCGGCGAGGGCTACGGCTTCGTGGTGCTGGCCCGCGCCGAGCGGGCACGGGGCCGCCAGGTCCGGGCCTGGCTGCGCGGTACCGCCGTCAACCACGGGGGCCGGGCCCGGTCCCTGACCGCGCCCAACCCGGCCGCCCAGGCGGCGATGATCGTACGGGCCCACGAGCGTGCCGGAACCGACCCGGCCACCCTGGGCTACCTGGAGGCGCACGGCACCGGCACAGAGCTCGGCGACCCGGTGGAGATCAACGGCCTGCGGCTGGCCTTCGACGAACTGCTGAGCCGCCGGGGCACGCCCCCGCCGACCGAGCCGTACTGCGCCGTCGGAGCAGTCAAGGCGAACATCGGCCACCTGGAATCCGCCGCCGGCGCCGCCGGAGTGATCAAGGTGCTCCTCGCGATGGAGCACGGCGTGCAGCCGCCGCTGGCCGGTCTGCGGGAACAGAACCCGCACCTGCGCCTCGACGGGAGCCCCTTCCAGCTGCTCCGTTCGGCGCGGGCCTGGCCGCTCCCGGCCGCCGGGCCGCGTCGCGCGGGCGTCAGCTCCTTCGGCTACGGAGGAGTCAACGCCCACGTCGTCCTGGAGGAGGCCGGAGCCGCGCCCGAGGTGCGGCGGCCGCACGGCCCCTGGGTGTTCCCGCTGTCCGCCCGCACCCCACAGGCGCTGAGCCGGTACGCGACCGCGCTGCTCGCGGCCGTCGAACGGGCGGACCGGACACCGGAGCTGGCCGATGTGGCACACACCCTCCAGCACGGCCGCGACGCCATGGCCGAGCGGCTCGCCGTCACCGCCGCCGACCGGTCCACGCTCGTCGCCGCCCTGAAGGCCGCCGCCGACGGCACCGACCATCCCGCGCTGGCCCGGCCCGCAGGCGGGACGGACGCCGACCGCTGGGTGGCCGGAGGAACGGTTCACTGGCCGGTGGGCGGGCTCTCGATCCCGCTGCCCACCTACCCGTTCGAACGCCGGCGGTGCTGGGTCGCCTCCGTGGCGTCCCCCGGTGCCGGGGCGGATGCCGTCCCGGCGAACGCGGCCCCGGCGCCGGCCTCCCCGGTCCGGGCAGGTGTCTACGCCCCGCGCCGGCACCCCGTCACCGACGTGCCCCTCCGCGGACCGGTCACCGGCCCGGTCTGGGTGCTCGGCCCCGCCGAGTTCCCGGGGACCGAGGTCCACCGGATCGACGCCGCGCCGCTGGAGTCCCTGCCGACCCCCGTCGCGGTCCACGCCGTGGTCGAGGGCGAGCGCGGGGTCCTCGACCTCTTCCGGATCGTCCACCACCTCCAGGCGCGCCCCGGGGCGGGCGGCGAACTCGCGCTGACGGTCGTGACCCGCGCCGCGACCGACCCGGCGTCGGCCGCGGCACTGGGCCTCGCCCGATCGGTGCGCAACGAGTGCGAGCGCTGGCGGGTGACCACCGTCGACACGGGCCCCGAGGACCCGACGGCGGTCCCCGTCGCCGCCCCGGGCGACTACGCCCTGCACTCCGGACGCTGGTACCGGGAGGTGCTCCACCCCGTCGACGCGACGGCCGGGGCCGCGCCCGTCCTGCGCGAGGGCGGTACGTACGTGATCGTCGGCGGGACCGGCGACGTCGGCCTGGACGTCGCCGAGCAGCTCGTACGGCGTCACCGCGCCCGGGTCGTCCTCGTCGGGCGCTCCGCGCCGGACGAGGAGCGGGCGGCCCGGATCAAGGCCTTCGACCCCTCGGGCACCCGGGTGGAGGTCCACCGGGCGGACGCCTCGGAACCGGGCCGACTGCGCGCCGTGCTCGACCGGGTGGGCATCGTCCACGGGGTCCTGCACGCGGTGACCGTGCCGAGCGACCGGTCGCTGGCCGCCATGGACGAGGAGTGGTTCCTGCGCGGCATGGCGGCGAAGAGCCGCACCACCGAGGCGCTCGCCGAGGCGCTGGGCGACCGGCGGCTGGACTTCCTGGCGCTGTTCTCCTCGGTGCAGTCCTTCCTCGGCAACCCCGGCCAGGCGGCCTACGCGGCCGGATGCACCGCCCAGGACGCCATCGGCCGCGCGCTCTCCGCGCGGCTGCCCTACCCCGTCCGGGTCGTGAACTGGGGGGCCTGGGCCGGCTCCGCCCTCACCGAGCGGCACATCGGCCGGCTGGCCGAGGCAGGGGTCCACCCGCTCTCGCCGGAGGCGGGATTCGAAGCGCTGAGCCGGGTGCTCGGCCGACAGGAGGTTCAGGTGGCAGTGGTCTCGGGCACGGACGAGTTCCTCGGCCGGATCGGTGTCCGGGCGGCCGGAGCGGACGTACGGCAGCAGCCCGCGCCCGCAGGCGCGCCCGCGGCCGGGTCGTCCTGGCGCGCGGCGGCCGCCGACGAGATCCTTGCCGTCCTGCGCGAGGTCGCCGGCGTCCGGCCCGCGGAACTCGCACCGGACGCCCCGCTCAGCCGGTTCGGCTTCGACTCGATCACGTACACGAGGCTGAGCTCCCGGATGAACGCGCGCTGGGACCTCGACCTGACCCCGGCCACGTTCTTCGGCGTGGCCACCGCCGACGACCTGATCGGCAAGATCCTCCAGCACCACGGAGCCGCTTTCGCGGCACGCTGGAGCACGGACGCACCGCCCGGTGCCCCGACACCCGAAGAGACCCCGGCACCCGAACCGGCCCCGGCACCCGAACCGGCGCGCGCGCAGGCCGTGGCCGCCACGGCCGCACCCGTTCGGGCCGCCGCCCCGGTGCCCGTCGCCGGCGAGCCCGTTGCCGTCGCCGTCGTCGGCATGGCCGGAATGCTCCCCGGATCGGACGACCTGGACGAGTTCTGGGAGCACCTGACGGCGGGCGACGACCTCGTCGACGAGATCCCGGCCGACCGCTGGGACTGGCGCCGCCTGCACGGGGAGCCGACGCCCGGCGAGTTCCGCACGACGGCGAAGTGGGGAGGGTTCCTGCGCCGGGTCGACCTGTTCGACCCGCAGTTCTTCGGGATCTCCCCCCACGAGGCCGTGGCGATGGACCCGCAGCACCGGCTCGTGCTGGAGGCCGCCTGGAGCGCGATCGAGAACGCCGGCATCCGGCCGTCCGCGCTCGCCGGCACCGACACGGGCGTCTTCATCGGCAGCAGCACCTACGACTACTTCGAGCTCCAGCACGCCCTCGGCGTCCCGCTCGACGGCTACAGCACGGTGGGCAGGGCCCACGCGATCATGTCCAACCGGGTCTCGTACCTGCTGGACCTGCACGGCCCCAGCGAGACCATCGACACCGCCTGCTCCTCCTCGCTCGTCGCCGTCCACCGGGCGGCCGAGGCGATCCGCGGCGGCGACTGCGAGGTCGCGCTGGCCGGCGGCGTGAACGTCATCGCCTCGCCGACGCTGTTCGTGGACATGAGCCAGGCCGACATGCTGAGCCCGGACGGCCGTTGCCGTACCTTCGACGCGCGCGCCAACGGCATCGTCCGTGCCGAGGGCGTGGGAGTGGTGGTGCTCAAGCGCCTCGACGCGGCGGTCGCCGACGGCGACGTCATCCACGCCGTCCTGCAGGGCAGCGCCGTCAACCACGGCGGCCGCACCAACTCGCTGACCGCCCCGAACCCGGACGCGCAGGCCGCCTGCATCGTCAAGGCGCACCGCCGCGCCGGCGTGGACCCGCGGACCGTCGGCTACGTCGAGACCCACGGCACCGGCACCGAACTCGGCGACCCCGTCGAGGTCGAGGGCCTGAAGTCGGCCTTCGGGGAGCTGTACGCCGATCACGGCGCGGCACCCGGGCGGCCGCACGTGGTGCTGGGCGCGGTGAAGACCAACACCGGCCACCTGGAGGCGGCCGCGGGCGTCACCGGCCTGATCAAGGCGCTGCTCGCGATGCGCCACGGGGCGATCCCCGGCAACGTCCACCTGGAGACGCTCAACCCGCACCTGCGCCTCGACGGCAGCCCGCTGCGCCTGCCGTCCGGGAACGAGCCCTGGAACCGGGTCCGCACGGCCGACGGGGCCGAGGCACCGCTGAGGGCGGGAGTGAGCTCCTTCGGCCTCGGCGGGGTCAACGCGCACGTGGTGGTGGAGGAGTACCGGGAGGCGCCGGTCCTCCCGACCGCGGGGGAGAAGCTGTTCGTCCTGTCGGCGAAGACCCCGGAGCGGCTGCGCGACTACGCGGTGCGGCTGGCCCGTTGGGTCGCGGACCACGAGGACGTGGACCCGGCGGCCCTGGCGCACACCCTGAGCACCGGCCGGGAGGCCTTCTCCGAGCGCCTCGCGGTGGTCGCCGACTCGCCGCGTGCGCTGGTGGCCGCCTTGGAGGCGTGGCAGACCGGCGAACCGGCCCCGGGCGTCTTCGCGGGGGACGGCAGGGACGCCACCACCGCCCTGCTGCTGGACGGCCCCGAGGGCGGCCGGTACCTGCGGGCCGTGGTGGACGCGGGCCGACTGGACAAGGTCGCCCGGCTGTGGGTCGGGGGCGCCCCGATCGACTGGGCGGAGCTGTGGCCGGGAACGGCGCCCCGGCGGGTGCCCGCACCGACCTATCCCTTCGCCCGGGAGAGCCACTGGCTCACGCCCGGAGCCCGCTTCGACGCCCTTCAGGCGGCCGAGGCGGGCCTGGTCGCCGAAACCGCGGCCGAAACCGCGGCCGAGGCGGAGGCCGACGTCGCGGCCGAGGCCGGTCCCCGGACCCGTGCCGGATCGCAGGGCGCGACCGGCGTGGTGTCCGCGGTGCGCACTCCTGCCGCCGCACAGGCGCCTTCCTCCGTGCAGCCGGCCGAGTCCGGGGCTCCCGCCGGAGACGATGCCGAGGGCGCCGTCCGGGCGCACGTGCGCGGGCTCCTCGCGGCCCACCTGGGCATGCGGCCCGAGCGCCTGCCCCTGGACCGGGCGCTGTCCGACGCGGGAGTGGACTCGCTGGGCCTGCGCCGGCTGAGCCGCCGCCTCGGCGCGGACTACCAGGTGGAGGTGCCGACCCGGATGTTCGGGGTGGCCCAGACGGTACGGGCGGTGGCCCGAGCCGTGTTCGAGGCGTACGGGCCACTGCCCGCGCCCCAGCCGCAGCCGCAGCCGCAGCCGCAGCCGCAGCCGCAGCCGCAGGACCAGGGCCGGGACCGGGAGCCGGACCGGTCCGCCGCCGCACCGGCGCCGGACGCGCTGGCCGCCCTGCTGGCCGGGCTGCGCGACGGAACCGTCCGCGTCGACGACGCGCTGGCCGTACTCGAAGGAGGGGCGGGCCGATGAGCACCGACCTGCGTGAACTGCTGGCGGCGATCGCCGCCGGCAAGCTGTCCGACGACGTGGCCGAGCTGCTGGTCCGGGGTCTGGTCGACACGACCGCACCGGCGGTCGCACCCGCCCCGGCCCCGGCGGCGGTCGCCGCCGCGAAGGCGCCCTCCGGGCCGTACCCGCTCAGCCGCGGGCAGGCCGCGCTGTGGGCCCTGCACACCGACGATCCGCAGACCGTCTCCTACAACCTGCCGTTGGGCCTGTGGCTCGGGCAGGACGTGGCGGAGGACCGGCTCGTCGAGGCGCTGCTCGCGATGGTGCGCAGGCACCCCGAACTGGGCATCTCCGTGCGCCTGGACGCCACGGGGCCCGTGCAGGAGGTCACCGACCGCGTCCCGGAAGTGACCCGTCTGGACCTCGGCCACGTGACCGACGGGGAGTTCGCCGCCCGCGTGCGCACCCTGGTGCGCCGCCCGTTCGACCTGGAGCAGGACCCGCTGTACCGGATGTGGCTCGTCGCCGCACCCGGCGGCGCCACCCTGCTGCTCCTGGTGTTCCACCACCTGATCACCGACGGGGTCTCCAGCCACCTGCTGCTGCGCGACGTCGTCGCCTGCCACGACGCGCTCGCCCAGGGCCGCGCGCTGCCGCCGGTCGAACCCGCCGCCCCCTACGCCGAGTTCGTGGAGTGGCAGCGGACCATGCTCGCCGCCCCGGAGACGGAGGAGCACCGGCGGTGGTGGCTCGACCGGCTGACCGGTGCCTCCACCGCGCCGGTCCTGGACGCGCTCGCCGATCGCCGGCGGACCGGCTCTGCCTCGCACACCGGCGGCGAGATGGTGCAGGTGCGGCTCCCGCACTCCACCTGGGCGGCCGTCCAGGACACCGCCCGTGCGGGCGGGCTGACGGCGTTCAGCGTCGTGCTCGGCGCGTTCCTCGCGCTGCTGCACCGCCACTCGGGACACCGCGACCTCAGCGTGATGGTGCCGACCGACGGCCGTCCCGCGCAGCGCTTCGACCGGACCGTCGGCTACCTGATCAACCCGGTGGTCCTGCGCGTGGACTGCGCCCCCGACCACCGCTTCGACCAGCTCACGGCCGCCGTCGCGGCACGGATGGCGGAGGCCGAGGAACACGGCGCGTACCCCTTCGCCTCCGTCGTCGACGACCTGCGCCGCACGACCGGCACCGAGGCCGGCTTCGACATCGGCTTCTACATGCAGCAGGGAGTCGGCGGCGACCAGGACATGGCGGCCGGGCAGACCGTCTTCCGCGACGCGCTCGACCTGACCCAGGAGGGCGAGAACGACCTCGTCGTCGAGGTGGTCGTGCGCGACACCGGCGTGCTCCTCTACCTCAAGTACGACCCGGAGCGCTTCGACCGCTCCACCGTCGAACGGCTGGCCGAGCACTACCGGCTGCTGCTGGACGCGGTGACGGCCGATCCCTCCGTACGCCTCGGGGACCTCGATCCCGCCACCCCCGCCGAACGGCGCGCGGTCGAGCGGGCCAACGCCACGCGCGCCGAACGGCCGCGCGACGTCACCGCCGCCGACCTGGTGCTCGCCCGCGCCCGGCGCAACCCCGGGCGCACCGCCCTCGTCGACGCCACGGGCTCGCTGACCTACGGGGAGGTCGCCGGGCAGGTGCACGCCCTCACCCGGGTCCTCACCGAGCACGGCGTACGCCCGGGCGACGTCGTGGGCGTCCTGGTCGCCCGCCGGGCCGCACTGGTCGTGGCCCTGCTCGCCGTCCAGGCCGCAGGGGCCGCCTACGTCCCCCTCGACCCGGACTTCCCGGCGCCCCGACTCGCCCACATCACCGCCGACGCGGCACCGGCCGCCGTGATCGTCGATCCGCACCTGGCCGACCGGCTGCCCGAGGACGCACCCGGCGTGCGCATCGCCCCGACCGGCGCCGCACCCGGCGTGCCCCTCGCTCCGACCGGCCCGGAGCCCGGGGCGCAACCCGTCGCCCCGGTCGCCCGCCGCGACGACGACCTCGCGTACGTCCTCTACACCTCCGGATCCACCGGCGAGCCCAAGGGCGTCGAGGTCTGCCACGGCAACCTGGTCAACCTGCTGGTCGCGGCGGCCGAGCGGCCCGGCTGCTCCGAGGACGACACCCTGCTGGCGGTGACCACCGCCGGCTTCGACATCTCGGGCCTGGAACTGCTGCTCCCGCTGACCCGGGGCGCCACCGTCCACATCGCGCCCGAGGACGTGGTCCGGGACGGGTTCGCACTCGCCGACCTCATCGACGAGGCCGGCGCGACCGTCGTCCAGGCCACACCGGCCACCTGGGAGATGCTGCTGCACGCCGGCTGGACCGGACGCGTGCGCAGGCTGCTGTGCGGTGGGGAGGCGCTCACCGCCGAACTCGCGGACCGGCTGCTGGACCGGTGCGACGAACTGTGGAACATGTACGGACCGACCGAGACGACCATCTGGTCCTCCGCCCGGAGGATCCGGCGGGGCGGACCCGTCACCGTGGGCACGCCGCTCGCCAACACCACCTTCCGCACCGCCGGTCCCGACGGCACCCCCGTGCCCTTCGGCGCGGTCGGCGAACTGCTCATCGGCGGTGACGGCGTCGCCCGCGGCTACCGGGGCAAGCCGGAGCTGACCGCGGAACGCTTCGTGCACGACCCGGTGACCGGGGAACGGCTCTACCGCACGGGCGACCTCGCCCGCTGGTCGGCCGACGGGGACGTGGTGCTGCTCGGTCGCGCCGACCGTCAGGTCAAGCTGCGCGGCCACCGCATCGAACTCGGCGAGATCGAGGCCGCCGTCCGCCGCGCCGGCACGGCGGGGGCCGACGACGGCATCGGCGACGTCCGGGTGACCGTACGCGAGGACCTGCCCGGGCAGCCGCGTCTGGTGGCCTTCGTCCTGGCCTCCGCGGAGGCCGCGGAGGCCGCGGTCGAGCGGATCCGGGCCTGGCTGCCCGCGTACATGGTCCCCTCCCGCACGGTCGCGCTGGCGCGCTTCCCCCTGACCCCCAACGCCAAGGTGGACACCGGTCCGCTGACGCGCCTGCCGATCGAGGAACTCGTACGCCGCTTCGGCCACCAGGACAGCCCCGCCGAACGGCACGGGGAAGCGGACCGGCCGCCCCGGCCGGCCGGCCACGGAGACCTGGCGGAGCGACTGCGCCGGAGCGCGGCGGCCGTCGCCGGGCTGCCCGTGGCGGAGGTCCCCCTCGACCGGCCGCTGGGCGAGGTCGGCTTCGACTCGATCGGATTCACCCGCCTCGCGGTCGCGCTGCGCGAGCGGTTCGGCGTCACGGTGCGCCCGACCGTCTTCTACGCACACCCGGACCTCACCTCGCTGGCCGCCCACCTGAGCGCGGCACACCCCGGGGCGTTCGCCACGACGGACCGCCGCCCCGTCCCCCGGACCGCGTCCGAGCCGGTGGTCGCGACGGCCGCCGCACAGAGCGGATTCGCGCCGGTGGCCGTCGTGGGCATCGGCGGACGGCTGCCCTCCTCCTCCGGCCTGGAGGAGTTCTGGCAGCACCTCGCCGCCGGACGCGACCTCACCCGGCCGTACCCCATGGAGCGGGGCTTCTCCGCGCGGGTGTTCCCGCAGGGCCTGCGCGGCTCCTTCGTCGAGGACGTGGACGCCTTCGACGCGGGGCTCTTCCGCATCTCCCCCCGGGAAGCGGCACAGATGGACCCCCAACAGCGCCTGCTGCTGCACGCCGCGCACGAGGCCGTGCTCGACTCCGGCCAGGTCCCGGACGCGCTCGCCGGCAGCCGCACGGGGGTGTTCGTCGGACTCAGCGGCACGGACTACCTGAGCCTGCTCGGCCCCGGCTCGCCGGAGATGGGCGACCACTTCCTGATCGGCAACGTCCCCTCGATCGCGGCCAACCGCATCTCCTACGTGTTCGACCTGCACGGACCCAGCGCCGTCTTCGACACGGCCTGCTCCAGCTCGCTCGTCGCCGTGCACCGCGCGGCCCGCGCCCTCCAGCAGGGGGACTGCGACATGGCCCTGGCCGGCGGCGCCAACCTCCTGCTGTCCCCGCACGGGTTCACCGGCCTGCGGCGCGCCGGGATGCTCAGCCCCGACGGCCGCTGCAAGACCTTCGACGAGCGCGCGGACGGGTACGGCAGGGGCGAGGGCGTCGTGCTCCTCGCCCTCAAACTGCTCGACCGGGCCCTGGCCGACGGAGACCCGGTGCACGGCGTGCTGATCGGCTCGGCGGAGAACCACGGCGGGCACACCCACTCGCTCACGGTCCCCAACCCGCAGGCACAGCGCGACGTCGTGCTCGCCGCACACCGGTCGGCCGGGGTCGCGCCCGACACGATCGACTACATCGAGGCGCACGGCACGGGGACCCCGCTCGGCGACCCGATCGAGATCGACGCCCTCAAGGAGGCGTTCGGCCGCCTGTACGCCGACTGGGAGATCCCGGTGGCTCCGGGACGCACCGGCCTCGGGTCGGTCAAGACGAACATCGGCCATCTGGAGGCCGCGGCGGGCGTCGCCGGCGTCGTGAAGGTCCTGCTGGCGATGCGTCACCGCACGCTCCCCGGCCTGGTGGACCTGCGGACGCCGAATCCGATGCTCGACCTGGCGGGCAGTCCGTTCCGGATCCAGGCCGCAGCACAGAGATGGGAAACACGCGAGGGGACGCCGGCCCGGGTCGGCGTCAGTTCGTTCGGCATGGGAGGCAGCAACGTGCACGTGGTAGTGGAAGAGGCGGGACAGCGTTGATGAGCGGCACCACCGAGGACAGGACCGTCCGACTGGTCCTCCTGTCCGCCGACGGCCCCGAACAGCTCGACCGGTACCGGGCCGAGCTGTGCACCTGGCTGGACGAGCACCCGTCCGCCTCCCTGGACGGCATCGCCCACACCCTGCGCGTCGGCCGGGAGCCCCTGCGGGAGCGCATCGCCCTGGCCGTCGGGAGCGTCGCCGAGCTGGCCGCGCGCCTGCGCGACGGGGACGGTCTGGTGACCGGCACCGCGACGGCCGACGCCTCCGCGGCCTCCGGCGACGGGGCCGGGCCCGTGGCCACCGACGATCCGGCCGAGGCGGCCCGCCTGTGGGTCACCGGCCGGGACGTCGTCCTGCCCGAGCCTCCCGGCGACCGTCCCGCCCGGCTCTCCCTGCCCCTGCCTCCCCGGCCGACCCGCCGCTACTGGATCAAGCCGCCCGCCGGTCTGGCCGACGGCCCCGCCGAACGGCTGCTGACCGGCGAGGAGTTCTACCTGCGCGACCACGCGCTGGGCCGGATCCGGATCCTGCCCGCCGTGGCGGCCCTGGAGTTCGCGGTGGCCGCGGCCGAACAGCAGGGCCACGGCCGCGCCACCGGCATCGTCAACGTGCTGTGGGCCCGCCCCGTGCTCGTCGAGGACGAGCCGACCCGCGTACGCCTGCACCTCGCGTCCACGGCCGACGGGGTCTCCTACGAGGTCCGGCTCACCGACGGCAGCGCCGAAGGCGCGCTCTGCTCCGCCGGCACCCTCCGCTTCGACGCCCGTCCCGAGGCACCGCGCCTCGACCTGGAGGCGATCCGGGCCCGGCTGCCCCGTGCGGCCACGGCCGAGGAGTGCTACGAGGTCTTCAGCGCGCTCGGCGGCGGCTACGGGCCCAGCCTCCAGGGGCTGCGCTCGGTGCTGTCCGCGCCGGGCGAGGTCCTCGCGCACGTCGCCGTGCCCACGGCGGCGGACCTCCCCTTCTCCGACTTCGCCCTCCACCCCTCCCTCCTCGACGCGATGCTCCAGGCGTGCCTGTGGACCGACGAGGACCCCTCGGCCCCGCGCGCCCGGGAACTGCCCTTCTCCCTGGACGCCGTGGAGGTCTTCGGACCGCTCCCCGAGCAGGGCCACGTGCACGCCGTGAGGACCCCGGCCGGCCACGACGTTGCCCTCGCCGACGACCAGGGCCGGGTCCGCGTGCGGCTGCGCGCCGTCGTCACCCGGCCGGTCGAGGGCGCCGCCCGCCTGGACGGCACCATCGGCGCCCACCTGCTCGCACAGCGCTGGCAGGACGCCCCCGCGCCGGCCGCCGGCCGGACCGTGCGCACCCTCCTGCTCGGCGAGGAGGCCTACACCGGAGCCGAACGCACCACCGAGGACGCCGTCTTCCCCCACGACGGGGAACTCCTCCTCGTCCACACCTCGGACGGCGACCCGCTGCCCGCCCTCACCGGTCTGTACCGGTCCTGGGCGGCCCAGCCGACCCGCCACCCGGTGCGCGTCCTGCACGTGTTCCGCACGTCCGGCGGGGTCGAGGACGCGCGCGCCCAGGCCGTGGACGGGTTCGCGCGGGCCCTCGCCAACGAGGACCCGCAGTTCCTCGTCTCGGCGGTCGACGCGGGCACGGCGGGCCTCGCCGCCACCGTCGGGTCCGAGGCGCGCGCCGCCCACGAGTTCCGGGTCCGGTACACGGCCGCCGGCCGGCAGGTGCCGCGCTGGGAGCCCATCGCCCCCGACCCGGCACCGCTCGCCCCGCGCGGCACCGTGCTGGTCACCGGCGGCGCGGGCGCCCTCGGCCGCCGGCTCGTCGCCCACCTGGGAGGCGACGCCCGTTACGTCCTGACGGGCCGTTCGGCCCAGGCGGACCTCACGGAGCTGCGCTCCGCCGGGCTCGACGTCCACTACGTACCCGCCGACCTGGGCGCTCCCGGCGCCGCCGGGGACCTCGTCGAGCGGATCCACGGCTCCTTCGGGCCGCTCCACGGGGTCCTGCACCTCGCCGGAACCACCCGGGACGCGTTGCTGATCGGCAAGACCGACCAGCAGATCGCCGCCGTGCTCGGCCCCAAGGTCCGCGGCACCGTGGAGCTGGACCGGGCCACTGCCGGGGACCCGCTGGACTTCTTCATCGCCTTCTCCTCCATGTCGGGGGCCGCAGGAAGCCCCGGCCAGACCGACTACGCCTACGCCAACCGCTTCCTGGACGCGTTCACGGCCTGGCGCCGGGGCAGCGGACGGCCGGGCCGCAGCCTCTCCGTGCTGTGGTCGCTGTGGGCCGACGGGGGCATACGCGTCGACGCCGACGCGGCCACGGCGGCCCGGACGGCCCGTCAGGTCGGACTGGTGGCCATGCCCACCGACGCCGGACTGGAAGCCTTCGACCGCGCCTTGGGCCACGACGGCGACCACGTCCTGGTGGCGCACGGCAACCTGGCGCGCCTGCGCGAGGTGGTGAACGCGCCGGCGCCCGAGGCCGCGGCGGCCCCCTCCGCCCCGTCCGCCGTTCCGTCCGCCCCGTCCGCCGCGCGCGCCGTTCCGTCCGCCGCGTCCGCTGCCTTCGTCCCGTCCCTCCCGGCCGGGGAACCGGCGGCGCCGTCCGCCGGCGCGGCCGAGGAGTTCCTGCGCAAGGTGCTCGCCGAGGCCTTCGAGCTTCCGGCCGAGGAGATGGAGGCCGATGCCCCCTTCGAGCGGTTCGGCATCGACTCGCTGCTGATCATGGACCTGACCCGCCGCCTGGAGGACCACTTCGGATCCCTGCCGAAGACCCTGTTCTTCGAGTACCAGGACCTGCGCTCCCTCGCCGGCTGGTTCACCGAGCACCACGGCTCCCGCCTCGCGGAACTGGCCCCCGCGCCCGGACCGGTGACCGCCCCGGCCCCCCCGGCGGAGGAGGCCCCGGAGCCGGCGGCCCCCGCCGCGGCCGTGCTCCCGGGAGCCGTCGCGGCCCCCGCTCACGCCCCCTCGGGTCCCGTGCCCATCGCCATCGTCGGCGTCGCCGCCCGCTTTGCCGAGTCGGACACCCTCGACCAGTTCTGGGACCACCTCCAGGCGGGCCGGGACCTGATCACCGAGATCCCGGCGGACCGGTGGGACTGGCGGGACTACGACCAGGCCACCCCCGCCGACCGGGCGGCCCGCTACAGCCGCTGGGGCAGCTTCCTGCGCGGCGTCGACATGTTCGACCCGCTCTTCTTCGGCGTCTCGCCCCGCGAGGCGGAGATCGTCGACCCCCAGGAACGGCTGTTCCTCCAGACCGCCTGGCACGCCATGGAGAACGCCGGACGCACCCGCGCGGACCTGCGTTCCCACCGCGTCGGCGTGTACGTCGGCGCGATGTACGGGCTCTACCAGCTGCACGAGGCCGAGGACGGCCGGATCGGCGCCTCCTCGCACGCCTCCATCGCCAACCGGGTCTCCTACACCCTCGGCCTCACCGGCCCCAGCCTGGGCGTGGACACGATGTGCTCCTCCTCGCTGACGGCCATTCACCTGGCCGTGCGCGACCTGCGCGCCGGGGACACGGACCTGGCCGTCGCGGGCGGGGTCAACCTGCACGTCCACCCGTACAAGTACCGCTTCCTCGGCCAGGGCAGCTTCACCTCCAGCGACGGCCGCTGCCGCAGCTTCGGCGCGGACGGCGACGGCTACGTCCCCGGCGAGGGCGTCGGCGCGGTGCTGCTCCGGCCGCTCGCGGACGCCGTCCGGGACGGCGACCACATCCACGGCGTGATCCTCGGGACCAGCGTCAACCACGGCGGCCGCACCAACGGCTTCACCGTGCCCAACCCCGTCGCCCAGGGCGACCTCGTCGCCCAGGCGCTCGGCGAGGCGGGCGTGGACCCGGCCACCCTCGGCTACCTGGAGGCACACGGCACCGGCACCGCCCTCGGCGACCCCGTCGAGATCCGCGGCCTCGCCCGCGCCCTGGCCGAGGCCGGACTGCCCCCGCGAAGCCTTCCGATCGGCTCGGTCAAGTCCAACGTCGGCCACCTCGAATCGGCCTCCGGCATGGCCGGACTGTGCAAGGTGCTGCTCCAGATGCGGCACGGCCGGCTCGTGCCGTCGCTGCACGCGGACCCGCTCAACCCGAACATCGACTTCGACTCGACCCCGCTGCACGTGCAGCGCGACCTCGCCCCGTGGCCCCGTCCCGACGGCGCCCCCCGGCGCGCGGGCCTCAGCTCCTTCGGCGCGGGCGGGGCCAACGCCCACCTCGTCGTGGAGGAGTACGTGGCTCCGCCGGCCGCGGTGCAGGAGCCCGGCGCGTACCTGTTCCCGCTCTCCGCCCGGGTGCCCGAACGGCTCCCGGTGCTCGCCGCCGAACTGGCGGACGCCCTGGAGCGCGGCCTGGCGGACGGAACGTCACCCCGCCTCGCGGACGTGGCGTTCACCCTCCAGCAGGGGCGCGAGGAATGGGCGGACCGCATGGTCGTCCTGGCCTCCACCACCACCGAGCTGGTGGCCCGGCTGCGCGGAGACGACCCGACGGGAGTCTGGACCGGCAGCGCCCGCGGCCGCGCCGCCTCCCGCGCCGCCGCCCCCGCGAACGGCGATCCGGCATCGATCGGCGCCGCCTGGGCCGCCGGAGCCACGGTCACGTGGCCGGCGGGGAACGGCAGCCGCGTGCCGCTGCCGGGCTACCCCTTCGAGGAACTCCGCTGCTGGCTCACCGACGCCATCTGGTCCCCGCCCGCACCGCCCGCCCCGGCCGCCGAGCCCGCCGCAGCGGGTCCGGTGCACCCGCTGCTCGACGTGATCGACCCGGCCGAGAGCCTGGACGGCCTGACCTACCGGACCGCCTTCGACCCCGAGCACCCCTACATCGGTGGACACCGGCTCGGCGAGACCCGGCTGCTGCCCGCCGCCGCCGTCCTGGAGATGGCTCGTGCCGCCGCCGCGGCGGCCGGGGCGGGGGAGCGGCTGCGGCTGTCGAACGTCCGCTGGCTGCGGCCCTTCGTCGTCGCCGGCGCCGAGCGCACGGCCAGGACACGGCTGCGCCGCGGCGAGACCGGCACGCGCTTCGACCTGTGCGACGACAGCGGCGAACTCCTCGCCGAGGGCCGGGTGGAGCCCCTGTCCGCGCCCGCCGGGGAGCCCCTGGACGTCGACGCCGTACGGGCCCGCCTCGGCAGCCGCCACGAAGGCGCCGGCCTCTACGCCGACCTCACGGCGGCGGGACTGTTCTACGGACCCGCCCTGCGGGCCGTCGAATGGATCGCCGCGGGCGACGGAGAGGCACTCGTACGCCTGCGGATCCCCGCCGAAGCCGCCCGCTTCGCCGGCTCCGCCCTCCACCCCTCGGTGGTCGACGGTGCCCTGCACGCCTTCGCCGTCCTCCGCGACCGGGACAACGGCCCCGCGATGGTGCCGTACGCCCTCACCGCGGCCGAAGTCCACGCCCCGGTGACGGACCTCGGGTACGCCCACGTCCGCACCATCGGCACCGACCGCTACGACCTCACCCTGACCGACTCCGAGGGGAACATCCGCGTGCGACTGCGCGACCTGTCGCTGAGGCCCGCACCCGGCGTCGCCCAGGCCCGGCCGGCCGGCGCCCCCGCCGCAGCGGCCGTCCCTGCCGCGTCGACGGCCGCCGCGGACGACCTGATGTTCGTACCGCACTGGACCGAGCTGTCCGGCCCGGCCCCGGAACCGCTCCCCGACGGGGCCACCACCTGGCTCGTGAGCACACCGGACTCGGCAGCGCTGGCGGCTGCCCTGCGCGCCCGCCTCGGCGGCTCCGTCGTCGAACTGGACCACGACCGCGTCGCCACCGCGACCGGCCGGCCCGACCACGTGATCCTCCTCGCCCCCCGCGCCGGGGGCGCGACCGACGACACCGCCGTGCTCGAAGCGGCCCAGGAACGCGGTGTCCTCGCCCTGTTCCGGCTCGCCAAGGTCCTCCAGCGCACCCGCTCGGCCGTCCGCCTCACCGTGGTCACCGAGGACGCCCTCACCACGGCCGGCGAACCCGTCGCCAACCCGTACGCGGCCGGTCTGCACGGCCTGGCCCTGTCGCTGGCCCAGGAACACCCCCGCTGGCAGGTCGCCGTCGTCGACCGCTCCTCCGCCGACGCGCCCTCCGCGGACGTCCTCGACGCCCCCGCCGGCGGCCCCTACGCACTGCGCCGCGGCGTGCTCCACCACCGCCGACTCGCCCCGGTCGCCGTCACGCCGCCGCAGGAGCGGATCCGCCGGGACGGCACCTACCTGATCCTCGGCGGGGCCGGGGGCATCGGCCTGGAACTCACCGAATGGCTGGTGCGCGGCTACCGGGCGAAGGTCGTCCTCCTCGGCCGCAGCGAACTGGACGCCGACCGCCGCGCACGGCTGCGCGCCATCGACCCGGACGGCACCCTCGTCTCCTACCGCAGGACCGACGCGACCGACCCCGCCGCGCTGCGGGAGGCCGTCGAGTGGACCAGGAGCACCCACGGCGCCCTGCACGGCGTCTTCCACGCCACGATCGTCCTGCGCGACCAGACCGTCGCCACCATGACGGAGGAGACCTTCCGTTCGGTCCTCGACGCCAAGGCACACACCTCGGTCGCCCTGCACGCCGCCCTGAGGGGCGTGGGCGGCCTGGACTTCGTGCTCTTCTTCTCCTCGGCGGTCGCCCTGTCCGGCAGCGCAGGCCAGGGCAACTACGCGGCCGGATCCACCTTCGAGGACGCCTTCGCCCACCACCTCGACTGGGTGCTGGGGGCCAGGGTGGCCGTCATCAACTGGGGCTACTGGGGAACCGTCGGCATCGTCGCCGACGAGCGCTACCGCGAGCGGCTCGCCGCCACCGGCATCCACTCGATCACCCCGGAGGAGGGAATGGCCGCCGTGCACGCCGTGCTCGGACGCGAGGACCGGCAGGTCGTCGTGGTCAAGGCCGACGCGGCCGCGCTCGCCGCGGTCGGCGCCCGGCCGCGTCGGGCCGCCGGGCAACCGGCCGGGGCGGGAACGACGCCCTCCGACCCGGGGACGCCCTCCGACGACGTGTCCCTGGTGCCGTCGCTGGCCCGGATCCCCCCGGTCGCCCGGCTGCTCACCGAGGCCGACGACGCCCGCCTGACCGAGGTCATGTGCGACTGGCTGTGGACGCTCTTCCGGCGTGAAGGGGTGTACCTCGGCGACGCCGAGAGCTGGCAGCCCGACGCGCTCGCCGAGCGGCTCGGCGTCGTCCCCGCGCAGCGCAGGCTCTTCGCCGAGATCCTGCGCCAGCTGACCGGGGGCGGCTTCCTCGACGACCGGGGCGGAGCACTCGTCCCCGCCGGACGCCGGGCCGCCGAGGACCCCGAGGGAGACCTGGTCGAGCTGTGCGGGCGCAAGCCCGCGCTCAACCGCTTCGACCGGCTGCTGCGTCCCTGCATGCAGAACCTCTTCGGCGTGCTGCGCGGCACCGTCCGCGCCACCGACGTGATGTTCCCCGGCGGCTCCAGCGCGCTCGTCGAAGGCGCCTACCGGGGCAGCCCGGTCGTCGACCGCGCCAACGAACTCGTCGTGGGCGCCGTCCAGGACCTGCTCTCGCGCCACGAGGGCCCGCTCACCGTCATCGAGATCGGCGCGGGCACCGGCGGCACCACCGCGAGCGTCCTCCCCGCCCTCGCGGCCTCGGGCACGGAGGTGACGTACGTCTACACGGACATATCCCGCGCCTTCCTGCGGCACGGGGAGCAGCGGTTCGCCGAGGCGCACCCGTACGTCCGCTTCCAGCGGCTCGACATCTCCGCGGACCCCGAGGCCCAGGGCTTCACCCCGGGCAGCGCCGACCTGGTCGTGGCGGCCAACGTCCTGCACGCGACCGCCGACCTGCTCGCCACCCTGCGCGCGGTGACCCGGCTGCTCAAGCCCGGCGGACGGCTGGTCCTCAACGAGGCCAGCAGCAACGTCCTCACCGCCACCCTCACCTTCGGCCTGCTCGACGGCTGGTGGCTCCACGAGGACGCCGAACTGCGCCTGCCCGGCTCCCCGTTGCTCTCCGCGCCCGGATGGCGCAAGGCCCTCGCCCTCGCCGGCTTCAGTCGCAGCCGGGCCGTGCCGGCGGACGAGGGGCTGAGCCAGCACGTGGTGGTCGCGGAGACGGCGCCGGGCGGCCCGCCGCCCGCTGCCGCCGCGGCGCCCGCCGCCCCGCCGCGCGCCGCACAGCCCCCGCTCCCGTCGTCCGGCACGTCCGGCACGTCCGGCACGTCCGGCACGTCCGACACGGACGGCGACGCGCTGCCGGAGGCCGCGCGGGAGTACGTCAAGGACGCCTTCGCGCAGATCCTCCAGGTGCCGCGCGAGCGGCTCTGGCTGGACGAGACGTACGAGAACTTCGGCGTCGACTCTCTGACGGTGCCCCTCATCGTGGACCTCCTCGCCGAGGGCATGGGCGAGCTGCCGGTGTCCCTGCTGTTCGAGTACCCGACCATCCGCGAGGTCGCCGACTACCTGGTCGAGCGGCACGCCGACCGGGTGCGCGCGCTCCTTCCCGAGCCCGCTGCGGCGCCGGTCGCCGTTCCCGCCCCCGCCCCCGTGCCGGACGCTGTCCCGGCAGTCCGTGCACCCGGTGCCGACGTGCGTCCGGCCGCGCGCCCGGCGCAGCCCGTGCCGGCCGCCGACCACCGCGTCGCGATCGTCGGCGTCGCCGGCCGCTACCCCCGGGCCGAAGACCTCGACGCCTTCTGGGAGAACCTGCGGTCCGGCCGCGACTGCGTGGGCCGGGTGCCCGCCGACCGCTGGGACCACCGGGCCCCCGCCGACGCGGACGGACAGCCGGTGAGCCGCTGGGGCGGATTCCTCGACGGGATCGACGAGTTCGACCCCCGCTTCTTCCAGATGTCCCTGCGGGAAGCCGAACTGACCGACCCTCAGGAACGGCTGTTCCTCCAGACCTCCTGGCACGCACTGGAGGACGCCGGCTACACCCGGGCCCGCCTGCGGGGCAACCGCGTCGGCGTGTACGTGGGCGTGATGTACGGGCACTACCAGCTGTTCGAGGACGAGCGGGGCCTCGCCGGCGGCATGGGCTACGCGTCCATCGCCAACCGGGTCTCGTACTTCTTCGACTTCCACGGGCCGAGCCTGGCCGTCGACACCATGTGCTCCTCCTCCCTCACCGCCATCCACCTCGCCTGCGAGGCCCTGGCGACCGGTCAGGCGGACTACGCGCTCGCCGGCGGCGTCAACCTCGCCCCGCATCCGCGCAAGTACCGCCAGCTGGCGGCCGGCGGGTTCACCGGCGAGAGCGGGCGGTGCCGCAGCTTCGCGGCGGACGGCGACGGCATGGTGCCCGGTGAGGGTGTCGGTGCCGTCCTGCTCAAGCCGCTGGCGGCGGCCGAGCGCGACGGGGACCGCATCCTCGGCGTGATCCTCGGCAGCTCCGTCAACCACGGCGGAAAGACCGGCGGATTCGCCGTGCCCAGTCCCGGCGCCCAGGGCGAGGTCATCGCCCGGGCCCTGCACACGGCCGGAGTGCCGGCCGACGGCATCTCCTACGTCGAGGCGCACGGCACCGGGACCGCGCTGGGCGATCCGGCCGAAGTCGCCGGACTCGCAAGGGCCTTCGGCGACCTGCCGGCCGGCTCGGTTGCGCTCGGCTCGGTCAAGTCCTCCGTCGGCCACCTGGAGTCGGCCGCGGGCATCGCGGCCCTCACGAAGGTCCTGCTCCAGATGAAGGCTCGTGAACTGGCGCCCTCCCTGCACGCGGACACCCTCAACCCGGCCGTCGACTGGAACGCCGTGCCCTTCCGGGTGCAGCGCGAACTCGCCCCCTGGACGGGCTCCGAACCCCTGCGCGCGGGTGTCAGCGCCTTCGGCGCGGGCGGTTCCAACGCCCACCTCGTGGTCGAGGAGCACCGGACACCGGCTGCGCGGCCCGACGGCGCGGCGGAACCGGACGTCTTCCCGTTCTCCGCGCGGGACGCGGAGGGACTGCGCCGCGTCGTCGCGGGCATGCGGACCTGGCTGGGTTCGGCGGGCACCGGCGCCGATCCCCGAGACGTTGCGGCCGCGGCCGGCGTCCCCGTCACGGCGGTGGACGAACCCCTCGACGAACTGGGCCTGGACCCGGCCACGATGGTGCGGCTGATCGGCCTCGGCGACTCGGTCGGGGCGGGTTCCGTGCACGGCGGCACGACCCTGCGCGAGCTCGCGAGCCGCGCCGGAGGCAGCGCCGGCGTCGACCTCGTCCGGCTCGCCCGCACCCTCCAGACCGGCCGCGAGGCCATGGCCCACCGGTTCGCCGTCGTCGCACGGTCGGCCGGGGAACTCGCCGAGGCGCTCGACGCGTTCCTCGCCGGGCGGCCCGCCGGTCACACCGGCGTCGCGACCGCCGAGCCGGGGGCCGCGGTCCTCCCCTCCGCGGCGGATCCGCACGACACGGCCCGCCGCTGGGTCGGGGGAGAGGTCTTCGACTGGGAGGCCGGCCGGCCCGGTCCGGTACCGGTCCTGTCCCTGCCCGGATACCCCTTCGCCCGGACCCGCTGCTGGATCGACGCCGCCGCCCCGGCCGCCCCCGCCGCCCCGACGGCATCCGGGTCCCCGACGGCATCCGGGTCCCCGGACGCCCGCACCCGGGGCGCCCGGCTCCAGGACGCCGTACTGGCCCTGCTGGGCACGGTCAGCGGGTACGCCCCCGCCGACCTCGACCCGACCGGCTCCTTCCACGAGCACGGCCTGGACTCCCTGGGCCTGATCCGGCTCGCCGACGAGGTCTCCAACGCCTTCGGCGTGCCGGTCGGCCCCGACCAACTGCTCGCCACCCCGACCCCCTTCGCGCTCGCCGAGTGGCTGGAGAACGAGCACCCGAACGCCGCCCCGTCCCCGTCGGCCGACGCCGCGCGGGACCTGCCGGCCGAGGACGACCCCGTCGTGATCGTCGGCATGGCGGGCACCCTGCCCGGCGCACGGAACCTCGACGAGTTCTGGGCGGCCCTCCAGAAGGGCGGCGACCTCTTCTCCGAAGTGCCCGCCGACCGCTGGGACAGCCGCGCCCACCACGGGGACCCGGCCCTGCACCCGGACCGGACCCGGATCACCCGGGGCGGCTTCATGCCGGACATCGACCGCTTCGACCCGCTGTTCTTCGGCATCTCGCCCCGCGAGGCCCGCTGGATGGACCCCCGCCAGCGGCTGCTGCTGCGCACGGTGTGGTCGGCGCTGGAGGACGCGGGCATCGACCCGACCGGCCTCGCCGGCACCGACACCGGCCTGTTCGTCGGCGTCGGCCCGTCCGAGTACGCCGAGCTCGTGCAGCGCTCGGACACGGCCACCGACGCCTACTCCTCGACCGGCCTGACCCCCTCCATGCTGGCCAACCGCATCTCCTACCACCTCGACCTGCGCGGCCCCAGCGAACCCGTGGACACCGCCTGCTCCAGCTCGCTCGTGGCCCTGCACCGCGCGGCGGAGGCACTGCGCCTCGGGCACTGCGACACCGTCATCGCGGGCGGCGTCAGCCTCATGCTCTCCCCGGTCACCTTCGCCTCCCTCGAACGGGCCGGGATGCTCAGCCCCGACGGAGTGGGCCGGGCCTTCGACAGGGACGCCGCGGGGTACGTGCGCGGCGAGGGCGTCGGAGCCGTCGTGCTCAAGCGGCTCAGCCGCGCCCGCGCCGACGGCAACCCGGTGCTCGCCGTCCTGCGCGGCACCGCCGTCAACCACGGAGGCCGCTCCAACTCGCTGACCGCGCCCAACCCGCGCGGCCAGGCCGAGGTGATCGTGAAGGCCCACCGCGAGGCGGGCGTGGACCCGGCGACCATCGGGTACATCGAGACCCACGGCACCGGCACGGTCATCGGCGATCCCGCCGAGACCAACGGCCTGCGCCAGGCCTTCGCCGAGCTCTACCGCGACTGGGGCCACCCGGCTCCGGCCGCCCCGCACTGCGCTCTGGGGGCCCTGAAGAACACCATCGGCCACCTGGAGCCGGCGGCCGGCATCGCCGCCGTGCTGCGCGTCCTGCTGTCCATGCGCCACGGACGGATCACCGGGGACCCGCACGGCCCGGAACTCAACCCCCACCTGGCGCTGGAGGGCACGGCCTGCGAGATCGCGGTGGAGGCACGTGACTGGACGCCCGTGGCGCCCGGTGTCCCGCGTCGCGCCGGGGTCAGCTCCTTCGGCTACGGCGGCGTCAACGCCCATGTCGTGCTGGAGGAGTACCCGGCCGACGAACCGGCGCCCTCCGGCCGTCCGGCCGTGTTCGTCCTCTCCGCCCGCGACCCGGAGCGGCTGCGGGCCACCGCCCGCTCCCTGGTCGACGCCCGGGACGGCTGGGAGCACGACCTCGCCGGCACCGCCCGTACCCTCCAGTCCGGCCGCACCGAACACGCCGAACGCCTGGCGTTCGTCGCGGACTCGGGCGAGCACGCGGTGGACGCCCTGCGCCGCTACCTCGCCGGGGACTTCGCCGGCATCCACCAGGGGCGCGTGGAACGGCACGCCGACCGCGCGCCGTTCGACGGACGGGGCGACGAGGAGACCGCCGCCGCGTGGGTGCGCGGCGCGACGGTCGACTGGTCCGCCCGGTGGGAGCGGACGCCGCAGCTGCGTTCGCTGCCGCCGTACCCCTTCGCCGCCGAGCGCCACTGGTTCACCGATGGAGCCCCCGCGGCGGCCGTCGCGCCGGCGACCGTGCCGGTGACGGCCACCGCGACCGCCCCGGCGACCGCCCCGGCGACCGCCCCGGCGACCGAGCCGAGGGCCGCCGCCGGGTCCGTCGCCCGGACCGGTGCCGGGACCGCTTCCGAGCCTGGCTCCGGCTCCGCTTCCGAGTCCGGCTCCGGCTCCGGGCCGGCCGACGGCCCGGCCGGCCGGGCACCCGTCAGCCTCTTCACGGCCGAATGGGTGGCCGAGCCCGTGCCGCCCGCCGCCCCGCACCCGGGCCGCACCCTGGTGTTCGGCGACCTTCCGGTCCCCGGTGCCGTCACCGTACGGGCCGGATCCGCATACGCCGACGAGGGCTCCACCGTCACGATCCGCCCCGGCGAGGCCGAGGACTACGCCCGGCTGCTCGCCGCCGGCGCGGACCGGATCGTGCAGGGGTGGCCGCTGCTCCACCCCGAGCGCCCGGACCTGGGCATCGAGTCGGTCTTCCTGCTCGTGCGCGCCATGACGGCCTCCCGGGCCGCCGCCGCGCGGATCCAGGTCCTGGTGCCGGAGGGCGCCACGGCGGAGGCCTGGGGAGGGTTCGACGCCTCGCTGCGCGCCGCCCTGCCCGGCACCGCCTTCGGCGTCGTGCGCCTCGCCGGCCCGGTCGAACCGGCGGCCCTGCTCGCCGAGGTGGCCGCGGAGCGGCTCTCCTCGGCAGCCGTCCGCCTCTCGGCGACCGGCCGCACCGTGCGCGTGCTCACGGAGACCGACCCGAGCCCCGTCACGGAGTCCCCGCTGCGCCCGGGGGCCGTCCACCTGGTGACCGGCGGCGCCGGGGGCCTCGGGCTGCTGCTGGCCCGCACCCTGCTGTCGCGCGGTGCCCGGGTGGCCCTCACCGGCCGGTCCTCCGCAGGGGAGCGGGCCCGGGAACTCGCCGGGCTGCGCGCCCTCGGTGACGTCGCCTACTTCCAGGCGTCCGTGGACGACCAGGCAGCCATGGGCCGCGTCGTGGCGGACGTCAAGCAGAAGTGGGGCGCGCTGCACGGGGTCTTCCACCTGGCGGCGACCGCCTCGCGCACACCGCTGCCCGGCAAGGACCTCGCGGAGTTCCGCTCCCACCTGCGGGCCCGTTTCGAGGGCACCCGCGTCCTCGACGAGGTGACCCGTGACGAACCGCTGGACCTGTTCGTCCTGTACTCCTCGCTGGCCGGGCAGCTCGGCGACTACGGCCTGGTCGACTACGCCGTCGGCGCCCGCTACCTCGACGGTTTCGCCGAGGAGCGCGCGGCACTGCGCACGGCCGGCCGCCGCAGCGGGCACACGGTCTCGATCGACTGGCCCATGTGGCGTGCCGGAGGCATGCACGTGGCGGCCGAGGACGAGCGCCGCTACCTCGCCGACACGGGCTTCCGCCACCTCGAGGCCGAGGAGGGCGAACGGCTGCTCGACCTCGCCCTGCGGCTGGGACGCCCCCAGGTCGCCGTACTGCCCGGAGCGCCCGAGCGGATGCGCGAGCAGGTCGGGGCGATGCGGATCCGGGAGCACGGGCACCGCGCCCGCCCGGCCGCTCCGGCGCCGGCCGCCGCCCCCGCCGCTCCCGTGCACGCGGGCGAACTGACCGAACGGCTGCGGGAGCTCGTCGCCGAACTGCTGGGCCTGGCGCCGAAGGCGCTCGACCCGGAGGCCGGCTTCGGGGAGTACGGACTGGACTCCTTCGGGCTGCAGTCCCTCTCCGTGGCGCTGGAGGAGCGCTACGGCGTCTCGGTGCCGACGACGACCCTGTTCGGCGAGAACACCGTCGAGCGGCTCGCCCGGCACCTGCTCGCGGAACACCCCTCCCTGGCGGAACGGAACCCGACGTCCGCCACCGTGGGCGCGGAACCGGCCGTCGCGCCCACCGCCGTCACCGCCCCCTCCACGGCCCCTTCCGCCGCTCCTTCCGCCGTTTCGTCCACCGCGTCCACCCCGGAGGACGCCGTCGCCATCGTCGGCATGTCCGGACGCTTCCCGGGCTCGGCGGACCTGGCGGAGTTCTGGCAGCGCCTCCGGGCGGGTGAGGACCTGATCACCGAGACCCCCGCCGACCGCTGGGACTGGCAGGAGGTGTCCCGGCGCTTCGGCGGCACCGCCCGCTGGGGCGGCTTCCTGAGCGACGTCGACCGGTTCGACGCGCGGTTCTTCAAGATCTCGCCCGCCGAGGCGGAGGTCATGGACCCGCAGCACCGGCTGTTCCTCGAACACACCTGGGCCGCCCTGGAGGACGCGGGCTGCCGGGCCGACCGGCTCGCCGGCCGCCGCGTCTCCGTCTTCGCCGGCGTCCAGTTCAACGACTACGAGTCGATGGTCCTGCGCGGGGAGCAGGTCAACCCCCACGCGGGCACCGGACTCGCGCGGACCATCCTGGCCAACCGCATCTCGTACCTGCTGGACCTCAAGGGCCAGAGCGAGAGCATCGACACCGCCTGCTCCAGCTCCCTGGTGGCACTGCACCGCGCCGTCCGCGCCCTGCGCGCGGGGGAGAGCGAACTCGCCGTCGCCGGTGGCGTGAGCCTGGTGCTCTCGCCGCAGACCGTGGTGGCCGGGAACCAGCTCGGGGTGCTCTCCCCGGACGGCCGCTGCAAGGCCCTGGACGCGACGGCCGACGGGTACGTCAAGGGGGAGGGCGTGGGCGTACTCGTCCTCAAGCCGCTCTCCCGCGCCCTCGCCGACGGCGACCGGGTGCACGCGGTGATCCGCGGCAGCGCGGTCGGCCACGGCGGGCACGCCTCCTCGCTGACCGCCCCCAACCCGCTGGCCCAGGCCGCCCTGCTCGTCGAGGCCTACCAGGACGCGGGGGTACCGGTCGGAACGGTTTCCTACACCGAACTCCACGGCACCGGCACCTCCCTCGGCGACCCGGTGGAGATCGACGGGCTCGTCCGCGCCCACCGGACCCTGGCCGACGGCCCGGCCACGCCCTGCGGCGTCGGCAGCGTGAAGAGCAACATCGGACACCTGGAGCCCGCCGCAGGCGTCGCCGGAGTCATCAAGGTGGTCCTGGCGATGCGGCACCGCACCCTGCCGAAGACGCTGCACCTCCAGACGCTCAACCCGTTGATCGACCTCACCGGTACGCCGTTCCGGCCCGTACGGGAGACGACCCCGTGGGCGCCCGCGGACGCCGACGGCGCGCCCCTGCCGCTGCGCGCGGGCGTCAGCTCCTTCGGCTTCGGCGGCGTCAACGCGCACGTCGTCCTCGAAGAGGCACCCGCCACCACGCCCCCGGCCCCGCTGCGGGACGCCGCCGCCGACGTGTTCCTGCTGTCGGGCAGGGACGAAGCCGCGCTGCGCCGCTACGTCGCCGCGATGGTGGAGTTCCTCGATGCGGATGCGGATGCGGATGCGGATGCGGATGCGGGTGCGGGTGCGGGTGCGGACGCGGACGCGGGCAAGGGCAGCAGCAGCGGCAGGGGCCTGCCCGCGCCGTCGCTCGCCTCGCTCGCGTACACCTCCCAGGTCGGCCGCGTCCCCATGGCCCCCCGGCTCGCGGGGGTCGCCCGGTCCACCCGCGGCCGGCGGGGGCCGGTGGGGGGGCCCCTGGCGGCCGCGC